>JAIKVL010000036.1 GCA_024685775.1 Clostridia bacterium
TCGATCGCCGAGACGCCCGTCTGAATGAATTCGTCGGGATAGTCGCGGGCTGTGGGGTTGATGGGCTGACCGTTGATATCGAGGGACATCTCCGCCAAGATATCGGGGCCGCCGTCCTTCGTCCTGCCGATGCCGTCGAAGACTCTACCGAGCATATCCACCGACACACCGAGCTCCATGCTCTTGCCGAGGAATCGCGCTTTGGAGGTGCTGATCTTGAGCCCCTGCGAATTCTCGAAGAGCTGCACGAGGGCTTTGTCCCCCATCACTTCGAGCACCTTGCCCCTTCTGAGATCGCCGTCCTCTTGACGGATCTCCACGAGTTCGTTATAGGTGACGCCGCTGACCCCCTCGACGAGCATCAACGGTCCGACCACTTCGCGTATCGTTCTGTATTCCTTAACCATATCAAATCTCTCCTTCGGAAATCAAAGCCGCCATGGACTGCTTCAATTTCTCTTCGATAACGCCGAATTTTTCGATTTCCTCTTCGGGAATATACTTACTGCGGCCGATCTCTTCGCGGACGGGAAGCGCGAGGATATCCTCGATATCCACTCTTCTTTGGAGAGCGTCGCGCCCGAGTTCGTCGGACAAAAGGATCAAACGCAACATCTTGTATTGCTTATTCAAAGAAGCGTAGGTGTCGACCTCGTGGAAAGCGTTTTGATGCAGATAGTCTTCTCTTATGGACTTCGCCGTTTCCATCGTCAGGCGGTCTTCCTGCGAAAGCGCGTCCATACCGACCAAGCGGACGATTTCGTCCAAAGACGCTTCCTCTTGAAGAATGCGCATCGCCGCGGCGCGCTGCTTTTCCCAATCGGGATCAACGTTTTTATCAAACCACTCGTTCAGCTTATCGCTGTACAAAGAGTAACTCGTAAGCCAATCCACCGCGGGGAAATGCCTCTTATAAGCAAGAGCCGCGGAAAGCCCCCAGAACACCTTTACGATGCGGAGCGTCGCTTGGCTGACCGGCTCGGAAAGGTCGCCGCCCGGAGGGGAGACCGCGCCGATCGCCGTGATCGAACCCGTTACGTCCTCGCTGCCGAGGATCTTGACCATACCCGCTCTCTCGTAAAACTCCGCGAGACGGCTGGAAAGATAGGCGGGGTAGCCTTCTTCACCGGGCATCTCTTCGAGTCTGCCGCTCATTTCGCGCAAAGCTTCCGCCCAACGGGAAGTGGAATCCGCCATGATCGCGACGTTATACCCCATATCGCGGAAATATTCGGCGATCGTGATCCCCGTGTAGATCGAGGCTTCACGCGCCGCGACGGGCATATCCGAAGTATTCGCGATCAAAACCGTCCTTTTCATCAAAGGTTCGCCCGATTTCGGGTCGATCAAGGACGGAAACTCGTTCAAAACGTCCGTCATTTCGTTGCCGCGTTCGCCGCAACCGATATAGACGATGATATCCGCGTCCGCCCACTTCGCGAGCTGATGCTGGACGACCGTCTTGCCGCTTCCGAACGGACCCGGGACGGCGGCGACGCCGCCTTTCGCGACGGGGAACAACGTGTCGATGACGCGCTGACCCGTTACCATCGGCATAAACGGAGAAAGTTTTTCTTTGATCGGACGAGGGCGACGGACCGGCCACTTTTTGAGCATACAGACGCTCTTGTCACCGTCCTTGGTCTTAATGACCGCGATCTCGTCCACGATGGTCTTTTTGCCGCTCTCGATGGATTTGATCGTCCCCGTAACGCCGAACGGGACGGTGATCTTATGATCGATGAGCGTGTTCTCCTTGACGACGCCGAGGACGTCGCCGGGGATCACTTCGTCTCCGACTTTCTTCGCAGGGACGAAATCCCATTTGCGCTCGTGATCCAAAGAATCGACGTTGAGTCCCCTGCCGATCCTCGCGCCCGAAAGGTCACGCAGTTTGACGAGGGGACGCTGAATTCCGTCGAAAATACTTTCGATCAAGCCCGGAGCGAGTTCCACGGAAAGGGGTTCGCCCGTGCTTTTGACGACTTCGCCGACGCCGAGTCCGCCCGTCTCTTCATAGACCTGAATGGACGCTTTATCGCCTCTGAGCTCGATGATCTCGCCGATCAGCCCTTGCTCACTGACCTTGACGACGTCATACATTTTGCTGTCTTGCATATTCTCCGCAACGATAAGCGGTCCTGCGACTTTTACGATTCTTCCATCCGCCATTTTAGTTCTCCTCTATTCTCAATATATCGGTTCCGATCGCTTTTTCCACGTCCTCTCGGATCGAGCGTTTGCCGTACCCCGTGCTTCCGGAAGACGAAGGCACCGGGATCACCGCGGGAAAGGCGCGCGTTTTGTAGCGCGCGATCAGATCGGGAATTTTTTCCGCAAGCTGTTCGGTTATAAATATAATATCGTAGTTGCGCGCGAGAATTCTAAGTTTTTCGCGAGCGGCGTCCACCCCGTCCACGGCGTAGGCGTCGGCTCCGACCGACTTAAAAGCGAACACGGTGTCCGCGTCGCCAAGCGCGGCAATACTGCTTTTCTCAGACATATTGCTCCCTCAATCTCATTTTGATGATTTCTCTGTCCACGCCGTTCTTGATACCGGCGAAGATCAAGCGCACGTTTTTGATCTCCCGCTTTTTGCCGAGATAAAACCCGACGATCGGCGCGGGGGAAAACATATCGTATCTCCCTTTTTTGAAAGGAGCGAGAAGCGCGTTCTCCTTAAACGCTTCGAAGGGCGCGACGCCTTCTTTTAAGGCTTCGATCGCCTTTTTGTATAAGGGTTTCATCGGGATCTTGTCCGCTCCCTCGGAAAGACCGAGGTCGACGATCCTTTTGAGATCCTGAAAGGGGATCTCGCCGCCCGCCAAATACCCTTTTTCCGCTTCCGCCGCCGAAATGCCCGCGTTTCGGGAACGCGCGGCGACCGAAAGATTCGTAAGGTCGGCGTACGTCGCGAAATAGGTCCGGATCACAAGATGCGCTTTTTTCATCCTCGCGGAAATATCTTCGAAAGCCGCGCGATCGAGGCTCTTATCGATCTCGGAAGGCGCGAGCGATCCCGCCGCGTTCTCTTTCTTAAACTTTTCGAACGCGACGCGCATCGGCGAAGGCAATGAATCGTACTCTTCCTTTTGGATCTTTTCCGAAAGGAAAGAAAGCGCGATCGACCCGTCCGCCTTAAAGCATTCCGCAGTCACATCGAAAAAGGCTTCTTTCGCGAGAACTTTCGCGTTGTGATAATCCGAAAGGACGGAGAAGCATTCGAGCCCGTAACCCGAAACGGACGATTCGAGAAAGAATTCTTCCGCTTCTTTTTCCGCCGCCGCGAGGATTTCGAGATAATCGTTTCCCGCGGGATATCCCCCTTCGAGAAGGATCTTGACGCCCTCTTCCACGGTCGGCGCATCGGACAGGCGCTGCATCTTGTCCTTTCCGAAAAGCGCGCTTTCGCGAGCCTTTATGATCGCGTTTTGAAACAAAAGACCTTGCTGCATATTACGAGAACAACGTTTTGTCCACGCCGGCGCCCGACGCGCGCAAACGCGCAAGTTCGGATTCCAGCGTCAGATTCTTGTCGTAGCGCTTGCCGAGGAGGACGATCCCTCCGCGGAAGTCGCCTTTTTCCTTCGCCGCGGAAAGAGGGAAGCCGAGCTTCTTGCTCGCCGCGGAAAGGATCTTGCTTTCATTGATCTTGCCTTCGTCGGACAGAGCGAACTGTACCGCGTCGCCCTCTTCGGCGGAAGAGCAGATCATCGAAAGAAGAAGATCTTGATACTTCGGGGAAGCGACGACGCGCGCCAAGGCTTCTTGATAGGACTTCGAAATCAGTTCCTGCTTTCCTTCGAGAAGGATCTTCCTGACTTCGAGTTCCGCCATCGAGCGCCTGCGTTTCAAAACCTCGGGCGCAGAGGACGAAGCGAGCTTTCTCGCGCTTTCGGAAAGCGCCGCGCTCTCTTCTTCCGCCGCGGAAATCAGCGCGTCCGCACGGGCTTTCGCATCCGCGCGAAGCGACGAGGCTTTTTCGTTCGCTTCCGCGACGATCTTGTCTAACAAATCCTGCTTAGCCATAGATCAGATCGCAAAGAAGACGGCGAGGAAGGAAACGAGAAGCGCGAGGATCGCGTAGGTCTCGACCATAACCGCCATAACGATGGCTTTGCTCTGCTCTTCGGGGCGTTTCGCGACGAGCGCCATACCGCTGACCGCGACTTTTCCCTGATGGATCGCGGAGATAAAACCGACGATCGCTATGGGGATGCAACCGGAAAGGACGCCGAGACCTTGCGCCATCGAGATCGCTTTGATACCCGAGAACACGCTGATCTTGATGAAGACGATGAACGCGATCAACAAGCCGTAAATACCCTGCGTTCCGGGAAGAAGCTGCAAGATAAGGCAACTGCCGAATTTATCGGGATCTTCGCTCGTTACGCCGGCAGCCGCCTGACCGCCCATTCCCACGCCGATCGCGGAGCCGATGCCCGCGAGTCCCGCCGCGAGCGCCGCGCCGAGAATTGCCAAAAAAGTTCCGATACTCATAAGTTGTTTCCTCCTTTATTATCCAAATGAATATATTTCAGATCCGAGCCGAAAGGCTTGAATATATGACCGCCGCCCGTGTAGAAACGAGAGAAGAATTCGACGTACTGCAAGCGCGAGTTGTGGACGTACGCGCCGAGCGTGTTGATCGCGATATTGAAGACGTGACCGACGACCAAGATCACGACGAACAGGACGTAGCCGACGACGGGGATCAAGTCGCGCAAGATGCCGGCGATCAGGTTGACGACCATCCCGACGACGCCCGTGGCGAGCCCCAAGCCGAACAAACGGCAATAGGAAAGGATATCGCTCATAAAGCCCGTTACGTTATAGACGTTACCGAACGCGCCGATAAGTTTACCTTTGACGCCCTTCTTTCCGAGCGCGCCGCCGACGAGGACGCCCGCGCCGCCGAGGGCAAGGACGATAAGCGCGGCGAGTTTCGCGCCCGCAAGCGCTTTCACCATTCCGCTCGCGACGAACAAGCCGAGCCCCGCAAACAGGACGAACCAGCTTCCTTCTCCGAAGACGGCGGAAACGGGTTTGTGATTTTTACATTTTTGAACGAAAGAAATGCCCATTCCGAACAAGATCTGGAACAGACCGAGCGCGACGGACAAGATCAACATTTTCAAAGGCTCGTTCATCGGGTTGAACATCACCGGCTTAAAGAAGGATTCGCCGAAATAACCGCCGAACATAACGCCCCAAATCAAAGTGGAGACGCCGCCCATACCGATGATCAAAAGGAGCTGACCTTCCCCTTTGCGCGGTTTTTTCAAGGCGTAAAGCCCGAAACCGCCGAGCGCGAGGATCAAGCCGTACGCCGCGTCGGACACCATAAGCCCGAACAGGACGAAATAGAAGAACGCGACGAAAGGATTCGGGTCGATTTCGCGGGGCGAGGGCGCGCTGTACATATTCGTGATGCTCTCGTAGGGAGTGACGACGGGATTGTTTTTCGCAAGGGTCGGATAAGCCTCGCCCTCTTTCGGGTCTTCGAACGTGCCGTAAAAGGTAATTCCGGACGCGGAAAGCGCTTTTTCCGTCGCTTCTTCGAGATGCGCGGGAACCCATGCGGTCAAAATAAAGGTACTTTTCGTTCCGAAAGATTTTTCGATCGCCGCGCACTTTTCTTTTTCCACGCGGTAATAGTCGGACAAAATCTCCATTTGCGGGCGGATCTCGCTTTCGTAGGCGACCGCCTCTTCCATAAGAGCGACGGTGCTGCGGAAGATCTCCTCGTCACGGGTTTTGAGCTCTTCGATCTTTTCCTTCGCCGTTACGGGGAAAGTAAAGCCCGTGCGGCTGAATCCGAGCGAAGAAAGCTTCTCTTCGCAGGCGTCTTTCATCGAAAGGGGATACGCGACGAACGCCGTCGTGACCCTTTGACGACTGCCGAGATCCTCGAAGACGAGCTCTTTGAGATCGGAGAAATCCTCTCCCGCGAGATTATCCGTCGGGATCAAACCGAGCGCGCGAACGACGAATTTATCGCTCTTGATCTCGGAAAAAGGAACGTCTGCGCCTTCAAAGAAGGCGAGTTGTTCCGCCGTCGCGAGATTTCTCGCGCTTTCGCCTTTGAGCTCGGTGAGTTCTTCGGAGATCTTTTTGAGTCGAGCCGTGATGGCGCGGATATTCTCGTCGTTCTCGGCGACTTTATCGAACTCGTCGAACGAAACGCTCTTTTTGCCGGCGCGGATCTTTTCGAGAAGCGGCGTTTTCGCTTTCTCGTAATTCGTGATCTTGTTTTCCTCGTCCTGACGCTTCGCGATCTTCAAAAGCTTGACTTTTTGCTCTTTCCAAAAGTCGAAGCAAAAAGAAAGATCCGCGAGACGGCTGTCCGCGTTTTCTTCACGCAAGACGGCGTTTCCGCGGACGGCGGATTCGATCTCGCACGTCGAGACGATCTCCGCGCTACCCGTGCGCGAGAGACATTTGAGCGCCTTTTCCGAGTCGCTCGATAACGTGATGAGCGTAAGTTTCTTAAAGGGTAGTAACGCCATATTCCTCAAACAGTTTGCGGGCGATCTCGTCCGCGGTAGCGCCGACTTTCTTCTCGGCTTCCGCTTTGAGAGCCGCCGCCTGCTCTTTGCCTTTTTCGATCACGCGCTTTTCTTCTTCCAACGCCGCGCGATCGGTCTCGCTTTCAAGCTTGGCGAGAAGCTCCGCCGCGGCTTTTTTCCCGGAAACGACGATCGCCGCTCTCTTGGCTTCCGCCTGCGCCGCGATCTCTTTCGCTTCCGCTTGCGCGCTTTGAACGATCTCTTCCGCTTTCTTTTCCGCGGAAAAGATCTCTTCCATTACTTCGGATATCATTTTTATTTCCTCTCGTCCATCTCGGCGATCAAACCGAGCCTTCTGTTATGGCGATCGCCCTCGAACGGAGTCGAAAGCCAAAGATCGACCAATTTAACGGCTTTTTCGGGGGAAAGGACTCTTCCGCCGAGGCAAAGCACGTTCGCGTTGTTATGCGCGGAGCAAGCCGCCGCGGAGAACTCGTCCGACAAGACCGCCGCGCGAATTCCTTTGACCTTATTCGCCGCGATCGACATTCCGATGCCCGTTCCGCAAAGCAAGATACCTTTATCGAATTCGCCGGACGCGACCGCCTCGGCGACTTTTTTCGCATAAACGGGATAATCCACGCTCTGCGTGTCATACGTTCCGAAATCGAAAAATTCGACGTTCTTTTCTTTCAAATAGTTCAGGATCTCGGGTTTCAAGACGATCCCGCCGTGATCGCAACCGATAGCGATTCGCATAGTTTCCTCCCCTTGCCGAAGAAACGGCTTCTATTATTATGTGAAATATTATACTTTATTCGCGCGCGAACTGTCAAGGCAAGTTCCCTCATTTTCGATTTCTTTTGCGCAATGAAAAAAACGCATCGGCTCCGAGCTCTCGGATCCCACGCGTTTCTGTCTTTCGCCGATCTTATTGAAACTGTTTTCGGCTCTTTTCCCTGTAAAACCGTTCTTTCAGGCGAACGTAGACCTTGGATAATTCCAAAACGTACCCGATCCGCGCGGTCGGGGACATTTTTTCGTAGACCTTTTGATCCATCAGTCTGCCGATCGGGTCGATCACGCACTCGTTCTCGAAAAGCATTTCGCGAACTTTCGCATACATCTCTTCTTCGACCGCATAGCCGATCGTCCCCTCTTCTTTAACCGATGAAGAAGGATAGGTTCCCGCGCCTTGCCAATAGCCGCTTTTCATTCTGTTTTTCGCCGATTGCGCCAGCTTTTTCAATTCACCATCGTTTTTCATACCTCACCTCTTAGTGAAATTTTTCTTTATTATAGCGGGAGCGCGAACACGCCGCAACAGAAAACTTTGTCGAATTATAGGAGAAAACCGCGATCCGACTTCCTTCCCGCAAATTCGCGTATCTTCGTGATTTCTCGCGCGAAAAAAATCGCGATCCGAGCGGAAGACTTGATAAAAAAAACGCGCCGTGATAGGATAGAGCTATGACGAATTTACCGCCGCTTTATCTCGAAAAAATGAAAACGCTCCTCGGAGAAGATCTCGCTTCCTATGAAGCGACTTTTTCCCGCCCCGCTTCACGCGGTTTTTTGATCAATACCGCCAAAATCGGCGCGGCGAAATTTGACGAAATCTTTCCTCTTCCGACACGCCCCGTCCCCTACCTCGAAAACGGGCGCATTTTGGACAGCGAGGAAAAGATCGGCGGGAACGTCCTGCACGCGGCGGGGCTTTTTTATATGCAGGACCCCGGCGCGATGAGCGCGATCGCCGCCCTGCCTTCGATCGGGAAAAAAGTCTTGGACGTAGCCGCCGCCCCCGGAGGAAAGACGATCGGCGCGGCGCTATCTTCCCCGGATTCTTTTATCGTCGCGAACGAGATCGACTTCAAGCGCGCGAAAATTCTTCTGCAAAACGTAGAGCGACTCGGTCTGAAAAACGTCGGCGTAACCTCGCTGACCCCGAAAGATCTCGGGAAATTCGCGAAAGAGACTTTCGACCTCGTGATCTGCGATCTGCCTTGCAGCGGCGAAGGAATGTTCCGAAAGGAAAGCGCGGCGGTCGAATGCTGGAACGAAGGGATCAACGCAATGAACGCCGAGCGGCAAAAGGAGATTCTTTCTTCGGTCTTGCCCTGCTTGAAAGAAGGCGGGACGCTCCTTTATTCGACCTGCACCTACGCGCCCGAAGAGGACGAAGAGATCGCGGAATTCCTCGTCAAAGAAAAAGGACTCGTCCTCGTTTCACCGAAAGACGCCGTCCTCCCCTGTACCGCGCCGGGCGTAGGCTCTTTTCGAAATATCGGCTTCGCCCGCCGCTTTTATCCCCATATCGCGGAAGGCGAAGGGCAATTCTTCGCGGTTTTCGAAAAGCCCGGCGAAAAACTCTACGCGCAAAAAGCGATCCCCTCTTCGCTCTCCGCAAACGAGCGAAAAACGATCCGCTCGTTTACGGACGAATTCATCGAGGGCGAGATCGGAGAACTCGTCAAAAACGGTGACAAGATCTTCGCCGTCCATCCGCTCGCGCAGACGATCCCCCTGCGCTATCTTTCCGAAGGCGTCTGCATCGGTGAGATCGTAAAAGGCAGGTTCGAGCCGCACCATAACCTTTTTACGGCGTTCGGCGCATCATTCAAAAACAAAGAAGAGATCCCTTTCGGCGACAAAAGGATCTCGGAATATCTCTACGGATTGGAAATCGAAGCGAAAACCGCAAAGGAAGGCTACTCGGCAGTTTGCGCGGGAGGATTCCCCCTCGGCGGCGGAAAGGTCGTTAACGGAACGATCAAAAACAAGTATCCGAAAGGATTAAGAACGATGAAGCTCGACCTTTAACGGTCGAGCTTCTTTTTAACTCAAAAAAAATCGCTTCCTCTTCTTACCTCAATTTATAAAAACGACTTCCAAAGTCGTAACGTCCAATTTGTCCAAAATAAAACCCGAAACAATTTGCGCATACATTGGCGCGGTAACTGGTTTGCTTTTGTAATATTCTCTTTTTATTCGCATTTTCAAAACGTCGTCATCCTGCTCAAATCCCGCAAAGCTATCTTTCCTTTTGCTTGTCGTTTGGAAAAAGGCGATTGCGATCATTTGCGTTTCGGGATCGATTTCGGGTAATGTTTCAAATATTCCCTCCATCTGCTCCCTTTCTTTTATAATATAGCATCGAGTTTCGGGTGAAGTTTTATCATGATCATCCATGTGTCCGCCATCTTTAAGCAAAAGATATTTCGTTGAATTCTCCTCCAAAAAAGACGGCTTTAAACCGGAAGTGCCCGGTTCCCCCGAAAGAATTCCTCTATACATATGAATAATACGTTTCGCATTGTATCGGGTAATATCATACT
>JAIKVL010000037.1 GCA_024685775.1 Clostridia bacterium
AACAGATCTTTAAAGTCGATCTTCTTGTCGCCGCGCGCGACTTTGACTTCGAGGCGCGAAAGTCCGTACGCCATCGGCCCCGCGATGACGATGGATGCGATGGAGAAGATCCAGCCGATCGCGAATTTCGCCTTTCCGGGAAGCAGCCCTCCGACGGTTCCGGGGATCCCGACGATCGCGCTGTAAATGACGGAAGCGAGGATCAACATGATCCAGACGTTTCCGAACAGTCTGTGTTCGAGCGTGTCGCGCGCTTTTGCTCTGATATCTCTGTTTTCAATCATGGTTTTTCTCCTTTCGCGCGCGTATTTCTTCGGCGCGCGTAAAATCTTTATATGTATATGATGTATTATATAATGCAGTACTTTGTTTTGTCAAGGCGACGGGTGTTGAAAAAACGGGTGCGCCGTGTTACAATAAAAGCGGAGGATCTTATGGAAGAAATCGTTGAAAAGGTCAAACGCGGGGAAGCGCTCGGAGAAACGCTCTTGAAAGAATGGGTCGAAGGTTTTTTGGCGGGAAAGGTTTCCCGCGAAGCGATGACGGATTTTCTGAAAGCCGTTTGCGAATTCTCGATTTCGGAAGCCGACGCGATCGCGCTTACGAAAGTTATGCTCGAATCGGGCGAAGTCCTCTCTTTCAAAAAGCGCGCGTATCCGTATGCGGATAAGCATTCGACGGGCGGGTTGGCGGACAGCACGACTCTAATCGTCGCGCCGCTCGTGGCGGCGGCGGGCGTTCCTTTCCTAAAAATGAGCGGCAGAAAACTCGGGCATACGGGCGGGACGATCGATAAACTCGAAAAATTCAAGGGTTTGCGCCCCGAAATGAGCGTAGCCGAAGCGGAAAAGGTCGTGGACGAAGTAGGCGCGGCGGTCATCGCGCAATCCAAAGAACTCGTCCCCGCGGATAAAGCGCTGTACAAGCTGCGCGACGAGACGGGGACGGTCCGAAGCCTGCCGTTGATCGCGTCTTCCGTTGTCTCCAAAAAGCTCGCGAGCGGCGCGGAAGTCTTTTGTTTGGACGTAAAGACGGGGAACGGCGCGTTTATGGAGAAGGTCGAGGACGCCGTCGCGCTTGCGAAACTTATGGTCGGGATCTTGAACGCGCACGGTAAAAAAGCCGTCGCGGTCATCAGCGATATGAATTCTCCGCTCGGCTCGTATATCGGCGGAGAAACGGAAGTGTTGGACGCGTTGGACGCGCTTTCGGGTAAAAAATCCCGTCTGTCCGAACTTTCTCTCTTGATCGCCGCCAAGCTGATCGCTCTTGCGAAAAACGTTTCCGAAGAAAAGGCGTTTTCCGAAGCGGAATTGCTTTTGCGAAGCGGAAAAGCGCGGGAAAAATTAAAAGAGATCGTCCGCGCGGAAGGGGGCGAAACGTCGCTGTTCGAAGCGGAAAACAGGGAGAAGATTCTGCGCGCGGAATCGGGGGCGGTTTTTGCCGAAAAGAGCGGATATCTCGGGAGAATCGACTGTGTTCGTCTCGGGGGTCTCGCGCGCCGTTACGAAGAGATCGGAGGAAACGGGATCTTCGTCCCGTTCAAGGTCGGCGACGCGGTCGTGAAGGGCGACGCGCTCGCCGTTTTGAAAGGATCGGCGAAAGCGGGCGACGCCTTTTTGAGAGAGCTTCGCGAATGCTTCGAATTGAGCGAAAAAAAGGTTCCGTCTTTTCCGCTCGTCTTCGAGATCGTGACGGGGAAAAACGCGTAGCGACAGGCGGCGGAGAGCTTTTTCCGTTCGCGTGCGGATGATTCCGTCTTTTTTTGGGTCGACTCGAAATTTTTCCGTATTGACAATCGTGCGCGCACGTTGTAATATATTATTATGCGCAAAAAGACTCTTTTTATTGTATCCGTTATATTCGTTTTGGTTTTGGCGTCTTTGACGCTGTTTTCTTGCCAAAAAATCAAAAAGCACGGCTCCTCTCTCGGGGGCAGAGTTATGCCCGTTTCCACGGCGATGGACACGGTCTACGCCGCGATGCTCAAAGCGGACGGTTCCGAGAACGTCAATTTCTTTACGCTCCGTTGCGACGGAACGGTTCAAAACGGCGAAACGCTGTACGACTTTTCGTTCGCGGGTTCCTTCGATATTACGCAAAACAACCGCGAGAACGACACGCGCTCCGTCCTTTCTTTCGAAGTGAAGCAGGGCGGGATCGAGAAACTCGCGTTTTATTACAAAGAGGGCAAAGCGTATCTGCATTTCCCGCCCTATGCGCTCTCTTCCGAAATTCGGGATTTCAACCTCGCCGAAGTTGTGTTCGACATCTATGCGGAAAAGAAAAACGGCGTGATCAAACACGCGGGCGAGTTTCTCCCCGCGATCGCGAGCCGCATTTGCAACGGTTGCCGCTATTTCTCCGAGAACGGGGTGGATTCCTACCGCTTCCTTCTTTCTTACGAACAGCTTTTCTCCTCCGTGACCTCTCTCGTCACGCAGGCGGATATCGGGCTTACCCCCGCGGATTTCTCCGCGCTTTTCGGGTTCACTTCGTCCGAGATGGAAAAACTCGTAAGCGAAGAACCCGAGACGACGATCACGTTCTTCGTCTCCGACGGCGTCTTCGTCTCCGCGCGCGCCGAGAAGGCGGGCAGCGGCGCGATCACGATCTCGCGTTTCTCCTGCAAGAGCGGGACGGAAGAGATCGAAATGACGCCTTCGCTTTCCGCGTTCAAGCCTTTCGACCCCCGCAACTTCTCGCTTTCCGGTAGAGCGAAGATCTCCACCGTCGTCGCGAACGGGGATAAATCGGTTCGCTACGGGACGACCGTGAACAGCGAATTCGACGCGATCGAATATCCCTTCCTTTACGATATCAAATCGAATTACGTCGCCGGGCAAGGGCTGGAATTCACCGTCAAACTGACGGATCCGAACGATAAAGATTCTCTCTTTGCCGTCCGCGGCGATTATCTGTACGTCGACCTTTCCGACTACGGGATCGCGAAATTCAAAACCAAGACGGAGGATCTCTCGAAGAAACTCGGCGCCGCCGGTTTCAAAGACACGGACGAATTCGATTTCAAGGATAAAATTCGATTCCTGACCCTTCTCTTCTCGGGGCGGACGACGGATCGCGATAAAGTGACCTACACGCTCGGCGCGGACTTCTTTGATCTTTTCGCGGAGAAGATCGGCTTCCTCGGCTTGTTCGGCGTGGACGGCGCGACCTTCTCTTGGGACACGAGAAACAACCGTCTGCAAGACCTTTCCGCTTCGGTGACCGTCGGCTCGATCACGTTCTCTTTGACCGCACCGACCTTCGCCTTCGGATTACCCGTCACCCTTCCCGCCATCGAAGGGGAGAGCGATTTTACCGATCTGACGACGCGCACTTCGACGCGGATCAAGACGGCGGGGACGATGGGCGAACAGACCGCCTTCAAATCGGACGGCGAGTTCTTCTCCGCGCTTCTCTCTTCGCTTTCCGGTGAAGAAGTAAACCTTTCCGTCTCGGGCGGCGTCTCGTACGCTTCCGATTTTACTTACGCCGCGAACGGCGATCTTTCGCGCGCGCTCATCGAGCTCTTCGCGTCTTCGGGCGAAGAGGTCGTCAAATTGTACTTCACGGATGAGAGCAAGGAGCAGTTCTATTTGATCTATCCCGAGGAAGCGGGCGTTCGCCCCGTTCGGACGCTGACGCTTGCGGAAGAACCGCTCGCCGCGTTCAATGCGATGAACGGGATCGTAAAAGCGACGGGAGGGGAGAATCGAATCAACCTGAAAGCGAGAGACGACTCCTTTACGATCGAGCTGAACGCCGCCTTTATCTCCTTTATGAAAGAACGCTTGCAAGCGGTGTTCCCCGATCTTTCCCTGTTCTGGACCGACGCGCTCGCGTTCCGCAGGATCGGCGTCCGGATGACGAAAGACGCGATGAACGGAACCGTCGTCTTTAACTCGGATAACGAATTTTATATCAACGCGACGACGTTCTCCGTCGCTTTCAACGAATCTTTCTCTCTGCTCTCCTTGACCGCGGCGGCTCCCGCAAGAGTCGAGCTTTTGGCGGAGAACGATATGCCCGTTTTCGCGGATGCGTCCTTTACGGGCGATCGAAATTATAAGCTCTCGCTCTTTGCGTTCGGTACGAACGACCGAATTTGGGAGTATTCGGGGATCCCGACGCAGACGGGGCTTCGCGGCGCCGAAACGACGGTCGTCGCTTCCGCGGCTCTTCTCGGCAAGACCCTCGTTCGGACGATCAAAGTGGACGTCTCTCCCGCGACGGCGGTCTCGCTGTCCGGCGGGTCGGCTTACGCGAGAAAGTACGATGTAACGGATCGCAAATTCTCGTTTGATTTTTATAACGACGTAACGCCTTCCACCGTCCTCGCGACCTACGATTTGATGATCGTGGATATCGAAAGCAAATCTTACGTTAAAGACATAACGTGGGACACGACGGGCGTCAGCACGAAGGCGGAGAATCGAAACTTTACGATTCGCCCCCGCGTAAAAACCTATTTCGGAAACGAGATCTATCTCGGTTCCGTCGCGAACTTTACTCTCGCGTTTGTCGGAGAAAAGGCGATCTCCACCGATTACACGGTGACTTTCGCCGCATACGACGGCAGAGATCCTTTGAACGAGGCGGTTTATTCCGACGTCCTGAACGTCCGCACGTCGGACGGAAGGCGCGTAACGGTCGAGCGCGTCGCTTGGGATCTGACGAATGCGAACGTCGAAGAGAAGCGCGCGGCGGGAACGCTTTACGAGTACAAGACGAATCCTTACGCGCCCGACAAGATGAAAGCCAAGGTCTACGACACGATGGGGAACTACGAAGTTATCGAGGTCCCGATCTTCTTCGAGCCGAAGATCGTCCGCGACGCGAGTTTCGACGTCTCGGATCTGGACGGCGTCTCGTACGACTCCGTGAACAAGCGGTTTATGTACGACGTTTTGAAAGTTCACACGTTTACTTCGTCGCAATCCGAAAAGATCTTGCCGACCGCGCTCGTCGCGAACCCCGGTCAGGCGGATGAGTTTTCGATCAAAGGCGTTAAATGGGAATTCGAAACGATCGAAGGGATCGTCAACACCGCGGGCGCCACGGGATTTTTGAATCTTATCGTCGGCGATTCGATCAGCGGATATCAGACCAAACGCTTCGAGTATGCGTTTACTCCGATCCAAATCACCGAAGTCGCGCTTTTGGACGAAGAAGGCGAGACTATCGTCAGCAAGACGAGCGATATGTTCACCTACGAATTCACGGGATTGAATTCGTATACCTATCGCTATCCGAAATCCTTGAAGATTTCCTTTACGACCAAGAACGGCTCCGGAAGCGAGATCATTCCCGCGAAATGGGAGTTTGACAAAGCGTATCGGGAGAACGAGCTCGCCGCGGGCGGCGTCTATAACGGGACGGGCTTTGCGGGCAGCGAGAAGATCTCTCTGACGCTGTCGTTCGATCAAATTTTGATCACGGGCTATTCGTTCGGTACCGAAGATTTGAAGATCGGCGGGAAGACGATTCCCTTGGAAGATCATCAAAACAAGAGTTGCCTTTCCTACGCCGTCCTCGCCGCGCTCGATCCGTCCGTCGGATTCGATTACACTTCGACGGAGAGCTATCCATCGAAAATGCAGGCTTTCTTCAATAACGGCGCGGGGTCTTTCCCCGTCGACGTAACGTGGGATCTCTCTGCGTTCGACGAAAAAACGGATATTATCGGAAACGGTTTCTTCGGGACGGTCAGCGCCGTCGCGAAAGGGCAGATCATCCCCGTCTACGTCTACGTCGCTCCCGCGATCGGCGATCACGACGAGGTCTACACGAAGCAGGATAAGAGCAGCAAGAACGTCACTTTCCGCCTGCTTACTCCCGCGGAACACGGGTTTACGGTCACCGACCCGCGCGATGTAAAGAACTTCCCGAATAAGTTGTACGTCGAGAGCGGTCTGACCTCTTCTTTCTATCCCGTGAGCGTCGTCTCTTGGAATATCGGCGACGGGATCACCAAGATGTACACCCAAGGCTTGGCGGCGGGAACGAGCGTAAATGAGATCAGCGGAAGCGTCGGCGTAACGGCGCGCATCGGAAACGATAAAGTCGGATATAAAGATATTTTGATGGAAGTCTCCGTCGTGGCGTGTCCGATCCAAAACATAACGGTCAGCGGGTTGCCGTTCGCCGCAAGCTCCGATCTGACGGGCGGGTCTTCTTTGTATGCGATCGACGTCGACTACACCGCCGGCGCGCACGGCTCGGCGTTCTCTTACGATATGAGCCTGAACGTCAATCCGTACTACGTTTTGCCGACTTCGCCCGCATCCTATCCGAAATATATCAATTTCTATCTCGGCGGCGTCTTCGTCCAAGCGGAGGCGGCTTGGGATCTTTCCCGTATTCCCGCGGACGCGGCGTTGACCGGGAACACCAAGACCTATAACGGAGAAGAGGGCACGTTCGGCTTCCCGACCTACGCGATGATCGATCTCGGTTCGGCGTTCCCGAATATCGCGATCGGCGTCGAAGTGAATGTCATTCGCCGCGCGATCGACAAAGTCTGGATCAACGGAAGCAGTCAGCCGTATATCGATATAGACGGTTACGCGGCGGATCCGTTCGGGACGGACGTTTCGGGCTCGACCGTAACGATGGACGTCCTCGTCCAATTCAAAGGGGACAGCCGCAAATATCCCTTGAAACTCAAATACGACAATTCGGGCGTCGTCCTTTCCTTTGACGGCAGCGAAGTCATAAACGACGTCCCCGTGCGCGTCGGAAACGAGAACGGCGGGTATCAGACCATCGAAGGTTACGGACTCCGCGTCTTCTCCAATATCGTTTCCGCGATCACGCTTTCTGCGGCGGATCGCCTGTCCGGAACGGACGGCAAGTTCTTCGAGACGACCTACGAAAGCGCGACCAGCGAGAACCTCGTCTACACCTATAAGCCCGTTATGGATATGGGCAAAGAGCTTCCCGCCTCGCTTTCGATCGAATTCGGTATGGGCGCGGGCGTTAAGACCGTCTATCAGTACGATCCGACCGTCGCGCAAAAAGGCGTCGTCTTCAAATGGGTGCGTAACGCCGAGGATTCTATCGGTATCGAGCTTTGGAATGCGTCCGTCTCCGCCGAAGTCGGGGGCGCGCATCAATCCGTCTTCAACGCCACGCAGTCCGATTTCAATTCGCCGCGTTACGAGATGTTCTTCGGAAGCGACGTTTGGACCGAAGTCTTCCGCGATTCGGAGGACGAAGCGGGCTATATTACGCCTTCGACGGCGATCGCCTTCTACGCGCCGCATATCTCGACCGCGCGCGTTTCGGAAGAGTATCAAGACCGTTACGTTACGATCGACGAAGACAACGCGCCTCGCCTTTCGGAAAGTCAACGGCTCTCGGGCGGAACGTACAGGCTTTACGTCGCGATCGGCACGCACGCGCATTACAGAGGCTCCGTCTATAAGACCTTTGCGATCACGAAGAAAGACGTCTCCGCCTTCGTCTCGATGTGCGTGGACGGCGCGCGCCATGCGAGCGGCTATTCCGCGATCTATCGTCCGAGCAATCCCTATATCCTGACTGCGATCGCGGGCGATTACGAAATCGAAGTCCCGTTCGTCTTGAACGGCGAATCCTCGCAGAGCGTTTCGGACGTCCGTTACAACGGCGCGAACCAGGAGATCGCGTACTCCTTCAACGTAAGCGTCGATCCCGCCAACACCGATTACACTGCGACCGCGGTGGTCGAGTTCACCGTCCGCGAGCTCGTTATCTCGAACGCGCAGGATCTGATCGCGACCGTGACTTGGAATTCTTCGACGCATACGTTCGACGCCGTCGTCCTCTTCAAGGGTGCGCAGCTCGAACCCGACGCAGGCTTGACAAACGGCTATTCAATCGAGTATTATAGACCTAACGACACGGAGCATCAAGTGACTTCGTTCGTCGACGGTGAGACCTATCTTTACTTCGTTGACGTAAAGATCCCGAACTACACCACTGCGGAAAGACATGGAAACGCCACCGCGCGTTAATTTAAGGAGGAAATATGGAAGAGAACAAGAAAGATTTGACGGAAACTCCGGAAACCGAAGAAACGGCGCAAGCTTCGACGCAGGAAGAGCGTGAAGAAGCTGAGAAATTCGAAGAAGAAGTCAAAGAACACTTCGACGAAGTGATCGAGAAAAACGAGAAAAAGATGGGCAAAGCGGCGAAAAAGAAAAAGCTGAAAGCTTGGCAGATCGTCTTGATCGTTATCGGCGCGATCATCGTCGCGGCGGGCATCGGCGTCGGATTATTCTTCCTGATCGGTGAGCTGACCTATAAAGAGTACGTCCCCGTCGACGTCGAACTCGACAGCGCGCGTCCGAACGTCGCTTCGACGTTTACCGCGGAAGAGCAGCAGAAGATCGACCTCGCGCTCGCGAATAACGCGACCGAAGATCAAGTCAAAGAGGCGATCGCTCTCATTTATCAAAAAGCCAACCAAAATAAGATCGGCGCGGATAAGGCGATCGCGATCGCTCGCGGCAACGGAACCGCTTCGGTCGATATCAATTTCCTCGGAAAGGTCGTTACGGCGGACGGTGGTATGGCGGTTCGCGGCTTCAAGGTCCAATCGGGTGACGCGTTCTATTATCAAAAGGGCGCGAAAGTCGTCGACTGCTCGATCAAGGGCGCGACGAGCATCGTCGCGAACATTTTGAACCAACAGGAAAGAGCGTACGAATCGGGAACGGGCGTCTATAAGATCGTCAAACTCAAAGGTTCGGACGCGAAAGTCGGCAAGAACGAAACCGCAACGCTTCCGTACTTTACGCTCGGCGATCCGAAGTCGGTCACGACTTGCGCCGATCGCGACGAATTTATGGAGAAAGGTTATTATCTCGACGATCCGCGCGAGCTTTGCAACTTCCGCATCAATAAATCCACGATCGTCTTGAAAGAACTCGCGGAAGGCGAAAAGTACATCGAGTACGATGCGACCAAGAAGTTCTACAAACTGAGATTCTCTCTCTTGATCGAGGGCGAGAATCGCGGCGAATGCGTCGGCAAGGCGCGCCAGTATCTCCGCGATTCGAGCGGCAGCGAAAACCTCGAATTCGCGAAGTACGATCTCCAACTCGAAGTTTGGGATAACGGCTACGCGAAATTTATGCACGACGACGAGATCTGGTCCGGCGAGATGAATATGGCGGGCACGAAGAGCACGACCTCTTCCAACTCCTGGTACGAATGCACTTTCTACTATGATTTCGACGCAAGCCTCTTCACCGAAGAAGACGCGGCGGAATATCAGGAAGGCGACTGGGCGAAGAAGATCATCGACGACTATTCGGCGGCTTTGAACTGAGCGATTCCGACAAGCGTTTTGGGGATCCCGATTTCGGGATCCCCTGTTTTTTTATCTTTCCGATAGAATTTCTCGATAACGATAAATAGACAAATGAAAATCAATTTACTTGACGGCGGTTTTCCCCGAATAGTATAATTTTACTTTGTTAAAGTTATAACCGTTATGCGCGCGCCGTGAGGCGCAAGGAAGGGGAAAAATGATAAGGAAAGATTTGAGAAACATAGCGATTATCGCGCACGTCGACCACGGCAAGACCACCCTTGTGGACGAAATGTTGAAGCAGGGCGGTATTTTCCGCTCCAATCAGCACGTGGACGAGCGCGTAATGGACTCGGGCGATTTGGAGCGCGAGCGCGGGATCACGATCCTCGCGAAGAACACCGCGGCGTACTATAAGGACGTAAAGATCAATATCATCGACACGCCGGGACACGCCGATTTTTCGGGCGAAGTCGAGCGCGTTCTTAAAATGGTTTCGGGCGTCTTGCTTCTCGTGGACGCGGTCGAAGGCCCGATGCCGCAGACCCGTTTCGTCCTTCAAAAGGCGTTGGAACTCGGGCATAAGATCATTATTTGCGTCAATAAAGTCGACCGCCCGGATGCGGAACCCAAGCGCGTCGTGGACGAAGTCTTGAATTTGATGATCGATCTGGACGCGGGCTACGAGCAGCTCGATTCCCCCGTCGTCTATTGCAGCGGCAGAAACGGGACGAGCTCGATGACCGTCGAGCAAAAGCCCGATTTGACCGATCTTTTCGAGACGATCGTCAATTATATCGACCCGCCCGAGGGCGATGAAAACGCGCCTCTGCAAGTCCTAGTTTCTTCGATCGACTATAACGACTACGTCGGCAGGATCGGCATCGGAAGAGTGGAGCGCGGCAGCGTCAAGACCGGGCAGGAAGCGGTGATTTGCAATTATCACGGCGATTTCGAGCCCTATAAGACCCGCGTCGTCACCTTGATGCAGATCGACGGATTGAAAAGGGTGAACGTGGACAGCGCGACGGTCGGCGACATCATTTGTTTCAGCGGAAGCGAGAAAGTAACGATCGGCGACACCCTTTGCGCGGTGGACACCGTCGAACCCATCCCCTTCGTCAAGATCGGCGAACCCACCCTCGAAATGCGCTTTATGGTAAACGATTCTCCGTTCGCGGGGCGCG
The DNA here is from genome assembly GCA_024685775.1 of Clostridia bacterium. NCBI lineage: Bacteria > Bacillati > Bacillota > Clostridia > Clostridia bacterium. The sequence continues at coordinate 10,489 of JAIKVL010000037.1, forward strand.
AGGGTAAATTCGTGACGACCCGTCACCTGCGCGAAAGATTGTACAGAGAGCTGTTAAAAGACGTCTCTCTCCGCGTCGAAGACACGGAAAACACCGATACCTTCCTCGTAAAAGGGCGCGGCGAAATGCACCTTTCGGTTTTGATCGAGACAATGCGCCGCGAGGGCTACGAATTTGCGGTCTCGATGCCCAAAGTCTTGTTCCAATACGTCGACGGGAAGAAGCAGGAGCCGATCGAGCAGGTCATCGTGGACGTCCCCGAAGGGAGCGTCGGCGCGGTGATGGAAAAGCTCGGATCCCGCAGGGGCGAGCTCGTGACGATGACGCCGATGGGAAGCCGCATCCGCCTCGAATTCAAAATGCCCGCGCGCGGTATGATCGGATATAAGAACGAGTTTTTGACCGATACCAAGGGCGAAGGCGTCTTGAACACGATCTTCCTCGGTTACGAGGATTATAAAGGCGATATCCAAATGCGTTCGTTCGGTTCTCTCGTCGCGTACGAGACGGGCGAAGCCGTTACCTACGGTCTTTTCAACGCGCAGGACAGAGGTCCTTTGTTCGTCGAGCCGGGAACGCAGGTCTATGAAGGAATGGTCGTCGGCTATACGCCGAAGTCGGAAGATATCGTCGTCAACGTCTGCAAGAAAAAGCATATCACGAATATGCGCGCCGCGGGAAGCGACGAAGCCTTGCGCCTGACCCCCGTCAAGAGGATGAGCCTCGAAGAGTATATCGAGTTTTTGGGCGAGGACGAGCTTCTCGAAGTTACCCCGAAATCTCTGCGCGTTCGTAAGGTCATTATGAGCAATATGTACCGCGCGAAGGATAACTTCAAAAAGAAGAACGCGACCGAATAACCGTGAAAAAGATCTTTATTCCGATCGGCGGCGGCGAGCTGAAAAACAAGACGACCGCGCCGATCGACGGCTATATCGCAAAACTCGCGCGGGAGCGCGCCGAAGAGGGAAAACGTCCCTACGCGCTTTTCTTTCCGACCGCGAGCCACGACAGCAATCCCTATTTCAATTCTTTTCGAAAGACCTATACGTCTCTGTTCGACGTCAAAGCCGACGTCGCGATCCTGACGAAAGGTTTAATGACCGTCGAGCATATCGAAGAAAAAATCGATAAGGCGGATATTTTGTACTTCGGCGGCGGCGACACGCTGTTTCTGATGAAGGTTTTGTCCGAAACCGGGGTCAAAGAAAAGGTCCTCGCGGCGTACGAGCGCGGCGCGATCCTGACAGGGCTTTCCGCAGGGGCGATCTGCTGGTTCGAGGATATTTACACCGACTCTTTGGTCGAGGGCGAATATATGCCGTATAAGGGGTACGGCGTCTTCAAGGGCGCGATGACCCCGCATTTCAACCTCCGCCCCGAATTCGCGTCGGTCGCAAAAGAGCAGGGCTACCCCCTTTCCTACGCGATCGAGGATAACGCCGCGTTGCTCTTTGAGGACGGCGAACCGAAAGGCGCGCTCTCCGCAGGCGGCAAAGCCTTTACCTTAGACGCGCAAGGCGTCCTTACCGAAATTCCTTTGCTCGATTAATGAAAATGAAATCGACGCAAACGCCGCGAAATCGTTCGCGGCTTTTTTTTTGCGCGATAACTTCCCTTGCGAGAACGGAAAGGGAAAGGATGCGGGAAGAAGTGATCCCGAAAACGTCCCTCGCGAACGCAAAGAACGATGCAATTTCGAGGCACGATGAAAAACGCGCAAGTTTTATTATGTCTCGCGAACGCGGAGAAGGGTTGCAGATGCGAGGCACGATGAAAAAATATCGCAGTTGATTATTCCCAATCGAACGCAAAGAACGAGGCAAATTCGAGGCACGATGAAAAACGCGCAGGCGCGTACTATTTGTACGTAACTGCGCGTTTTGAAATCAAGAAATAAAGAATTTGCCCGTTATCTGCGTTCGATTATTTGGGTTGTTTGCCGATATAAGCCAAGATGCCGCCGTCAACGTAGAGAATATGTCCGTTGACGAAGTTCGAAGCGTCGGACGCGAGGAACACCGCGGGGCCTTGCAGATCTTCCGCGTTACCCCAGCGAGCGGCGGGCGTCTTCGCGATGATGAATTGATCGAAAGGATGGCGGGAGCCGTCGGGTTGGATCTCGCGGAGCGGAGCGGTTTGCGGGGTCGCGATATAACCGGGTCCGATGCCGTTGCATTGAATGTTGAATTCGCCGTACTCCGAAGCGATGTTTCTGGTCAGCATTTTGAGACCGCCCTTCGCCGCCGCGTACGCGCTGACGGTTTCTCTTCCGAGCTCGCTCATCATCGAGCAGATATTGATGATCTTGCCGTGACCTTTCTTGATCATCGAGGGGATGACCGCTTTGGAGACGATGAACGGCGCGTTGAGGTCGACGTCGATGACCTGACGGAATTGCTCCGCCGTCATTTCGCACATCGGAATCCTCTTGATGATACCGGCGTTATTGACCAAAATATCGATCACGCCGACTTCCTTTTCGATTTTTCGAACGAGCTCGTTGACCGCGGTTTCGTTCGTAACGTCGCAAACGTAGCCGTGGGCTTCGATGCCGAGTTCTTTGTAAGAGGCGAGCCCTTTATCCACAAGCTCTTGCTTGATATCGTTAAAGACGATGGTCGCGCCCGCTTTTGCGTACGCCGTCGCGATCGCGAAACCGATGCCGTAGCTCGCGCCGGTGATCAAAGCGACTTTTCCTTTCAAACTGAACATATTTTCCATAAAAAACCTCTTATAGACCGTATTTTCCGTCGGCTTGCTTCTGACAAAGCTCGGAATAAAGCTATTATATCATATTTCGGACGAAAAGGGAAAGAGTTTCCCGAAATCTTTCGCCGCCGAAACGCGAAAAATCCCCCGCGGCTTATCCGTTTTCCGCATTCGCGACCCGAAGAGTGCCGGAGGTCATATGGAATTCGATGCGGCTTTCTCCCTTGCCGAAGAGATATTCGCTACCGTCTTTTTCGTAGTCGAGGCTCGTTTTGATCTCTCCCGTGGTCTTGCGGACGTCGATCGTCGCGCCTCCCGAGGGGAGTCCGATGCGGACGGTTCCGCTCGTCATCCTCATATCCGCGCTATCCAAGGAAAGGAAGTCGACGTCGAGTTCGCCGCTCGTCAGATCGGAAGAGAAATTTTCCGCGGCGCATTTGCGGATCGCGAATTTGCCCGAACTCGATTGGACGGTCGCTTCTTTTGCGGTGAGAGAGCGGACCGAAGTCGCGCCGCTCGTCTTGATCAGCGTGATCTCGTCCGCCGAGAGATCTCCGACGGTCGCCGAGCCGGACGTCATCGTGAGGTGAATGACTTTCGCGGTGAGTTTCTCGGCGGAAAATTTGCCGCTCGTGAGTTTGAGATTCAAGTATCGGACGGAAGGCAAGGTGATGACGAGGTCTTTATCGCAGTCTTTCGTCGTCGAGCGATATCCCGATTTCCAAAATTTGACGTCGAGGACGCCTTCGCTCAGGTAGCTTCGCATTTTCGTCTTGTCGGAAAGCTTCGATCCCGTTTCTTTTAATGTGATCTCGGTCGCGTCTTCTTTTTCGATCAAGGTCAGCGAGCCGCACAGCCAATCCACGTTCAAAGTCGTGACTTCGGACTTGTAGGTTTGGTCTCCGACGGCGTACGCGTCGGCGTTTTCGTATTTTTGTTGCGTAACGTAATCGGCGCAGCCCGTAAAGCAGAAACCGATCGAAAGGATCAAAAACAGAACGAGCGAAACGAGCGGGGTTTTTTTCATAGGGGTTCTCCTTTGCGCGCCGACGCGCGCCCTTATCTCTATTATAACACGCGCGTGCGCAAAAGGGGAAGAGCCCGATCCGTTGTTTTTTCGGATCGGGGCGAGAGTACAGATTCGGTATTTTTTGCATAAAGTGAGTATTATGCAGAAAATAATGAATAAAAATAAAAATATTTAGAAAAAACCCAAAAATTATTCAAAAAATATTTGACGAGTATGCATAAAGGGCGTATAATCAAGGTATCAAGCTCAAAGGAGAGAGTTTATGAATAAAAAAGAGATCAAAAAAGTGGTTCTTGCCTATTCGGGCGGTTTGGATACGTCGATCATCATTCCTTGGTTGAAAGAGAATTACAATAATCCCGAGATCATCGCGGTCGCGGCGAACGTCGGTCAGGCGGACGAGCTCGAAGGACTCGAAGAAAAAGCCCTGAAAACCGGCGCGAGCAAGATCTACATTTTGGATTTGACGGATGAGTACGTCAACGATTATATCATCCCGACGATGCAAGCCGGCGCGCTGTACGAAGAGTACTACCTCGGCACGTCGCACGCTCGCCCCTTGATCGCGAAAGCGCTCGTCGAAGTCGCGAAGAAAGAAGGCGCGGACGCGATCTGCCACGGCTGCACCGGAAAAGGAAACGACCAAGTTCGTTTCGAGCTCGGCATCAAGCATTTCGCTCCCGAAATGGCGGTCATCGCTCCGTGGCGCGAATGGTCGATCAAATCGCGTGAAGAGGAGATCGAGTACGCCGAAGCGCATAACGTCCCCCTCAAAATCAACAAAGAGACCAATTACAGCAAGGATAAGAACCTCTGGCACCTTTCTCACGAAGGCTTGGATCTCGAAGATACCGGCAACGAGCCGCAGTACGAGAAGCCCGGCTTTCTCGAAATGGGCGTTTCTCCGATCGACGCACCCGATAAGCCGACCTATATCGAGCTGACCTTCGAAAAGGGCTTCCCGACCGAATTCAACGGCAAGAAGATGAGCGCGAAAGAGATCGTCCTCGCGCTGAATAAAGTCGGCGGCGAGAACGGTATCGGTATCATCGACATCGTCGAGAACCGTTTGGTCGGGATGAAGTGCCGCGGCGTCTACGAGACCCCGGGCGGCGCGATTCTCTACAAAGCGCACCAGACGTTGGAGAGCCTGACCCTCGATAAGCTCACGATGCACGAAAAGCAAAAGCTTTCGATCACCTTCGGCGAGCTCGTCTATAACGGGCAATGGTTCAGCCCGCTTCGCGAAGCGCTTTCCGCTTTCGTGACGAAGACGCAAGAGTGCGTGACCGGTAAAGTCCGCTTGAAGCTCTATAAGGGCAACATCATCAAGGCGGGCGTTTGGAGCGATTATTCCCTTTACAGCGAAGAGATCGCGACCTTCGGCGAGAGCGATTACGATCAAACCGATTCCAAGGGCTTTATCACGCTGTACGGCTTGCCGACCAAGGTTCAGGCGATCGTTCAAAGTAAGGTGAAAAAATAATGTCGAAATTATGGGAAGGGCTGGCGAGCGGCGAGATCAACGAGGCGGCGGAAAGCTTTAATCGGTCGATCTCGTTCGACAAGCGGCTGATCTTCGAGGATATCGAAGGTTCGGTGGCGCACGTCAAGATGCTCGGCAAACAAGGAATTATCGAAGAAGCGGAAGCGAAAGAGATCGCGTCCGCTCTTCTCTCCATAAAGGAAGACCTTTTATCGGGCGCTCTCGAAGTCGACGAGACGGCGGAAGACGTCCATACGTTCGTCGAGCAGACGTTGACCGAAAGGATCGGCGTCCTCGGGAAGAAACTCCACACGGCGCGCAGCAGAAACGACCAAGTCGCGCTCGATATGAGGATGTTCGCCCGCAAGACGGCGGAAGAAGTCAAAGGGCTCGTCCTTTCTCTCGTCGCCGCGCTGACGGACAAAGCGGAAGAATATAAGGGGGCGGTGATGAGCGGTTACACGCATTTGCAGCGCGCGCAACCCATTACGTTCGGGCATCATCTTTGCTCGTATGCGTTCGCTTTTCTGCGCGACGCGGGTCGCCTTTCGGACGCGAAAAAGAGGCTCAATTATTCGCCGATCGGTTGCGCCGCGCTCGCGGGGACGACCTATCCGACCGATCGCAGGTTCGAAGCCTCGCTCCTCGGATTCGACGGGATCACGGAAAACAGCCTCGACGGCGTCTCGGACAGGGATTATCTCGTGGAGCTTCTCTCCGCGTTTTCGCTTCTCTCCGTCCACCTTTCGCGCCTTTCGGAAGAGCTCGTCCTGTGGAGCAGTTGGGAGTTCAAGTACGTCGAACTCTCTTCGGACTTTACGACGGGGTCTTCGATCATGCCGCAAAAGAAGAATCCCGATCTCGCGGAACTTACCCGCGGCAAGACGGGCAGGGTGGTCGGCTCGCTCGTCGCGATGCTGACGATGCTGAAATCTCTTCCGCTTGCGTACAACAAAGATATGCAGGAAGACAAGGAAATCTTCTTCGACGCCGTGGACACCGTTACGGCGTGCTTGACCGTTATGGCGCCGATGATCGCGTCTATGAAGGCGCGGACGGATAAAATGATCCAAGCGGCGAAAGAGGGCTTTATCAACGCGACCGATCTCGCGGATTATCTGACGAAGAAGGGCGTTCCCTTCCGCGAGTCGTATAAGACGACGGGCGAGATCGTCCGCTACGCGGCGAAAAAAGGCGCGACGCTCGAAGATCTTTCGCTCGAAGAATATAAATCGTACTCGCCGCTTTTCGAGAAGGATCTGTATGACGCGATCTCGCTCGAAACCTGCGTGAATAAGCGGACCAGCGAGGGCGGGACGGCGGTCTCGGAAGTGGAAAAACAAATCGCGATCCTTCGCGAAAAGGTGAAAAATGTTTAAGATATTCGTGGATGGGAAAAACGGAACGACGGGGCTTGAAATCGCTTCTCGTTTGGAAGAAAGGAAAGACGTCTCTTTGATCGTTTTGAAAGAAGAAGAGCGCAAAGAGCTTTCCGCAAGGCTCGATGCGATCGCGTCTTCCGACGTCACGATCCTTTGCCTGCCCGACGCGGCGGCGAAAGAGATCGTCCTTGCGGCGAAAGAGAAAAAGATCGCGTCGAAGATCATCGACGCGTCCACCGCGCATCGCGTGGATCCCTCCTTCGCTTACGGATTCCCCGAGCTCAGCGGGCAGCGGGAAAAGATCCGGGAAGCGCAATTCGTCGCGAATCCGGGGTGTCACGCCGGCGGATTTATCGCGCTCGTCAGACCGCTCGTCGAAGCGGGTGTGATCAAGAAAGACGCTTGCCTTTCCGCTTATTCTCTGACGGGATATACGGGCGGCGGCAAAAAGATGATCGCGGAGTACGAAGCGGACGAAACGGACGCGCTTCTCGCGCCGCGTCCCTACGGGCTTACGCAAAATCATAAGCACTTGCCCGAGATGAAAGCGCTTTCGGGGCTTTCGGTCGCTCCGGCGTTTATTCCCGTCGTGTCGTCCTATCCGCGGGGGATGCTCGTCAGCGTTCCGCTTTTCGCAAGCGAGATCGAAGGCGACCTCGGCTCGGTCAAGGCGATCTATAAAGGCTACTATCAAAGCGGCGTCGTCCGCTATGAGGACACGGAAGAAGCTTTCTTGTCCTCGTCCGCGCTCGCGGGGAGAGACGATATGGTGATCTCCGCGTTCGGAAACGAAGAAAGGATCTTGCTGACCGCGACGTTCGATAACCTCGGAAAGGGCGCGAGCGGCGCGGCGGTGCAAAATATGAATCTGATGCTCGGGATCGAAGAGACGACCGGGCTGAAACTGTAACGGAGGAAAGCTATGAAGATTATTGAAGGCGGCGTTACCGCGGCGAAAGGATTTTCGGCAAGCGGCGTTCACGCGGGCATTCGGAAAAGCAAAAAGAAACGCGATCTCGGACTCATCTATTCCGAGAAGAGAGCGGCTGCCGCCGCGCTTTACACGACGAACCTTGTAAAAGGCGCGCCTCTCGCGGTCACGAAAGAGCATATCAAGGACGGTTTCGCGCAAGCGATCATCGTAAACAGCGGAAACGCGAACACCTGCAACGCGAACGGAATCGAAATCGCGGAGCAAACCGCGCTTCTCCTTTCGAAAGAGCTTAAAATCGCGAAAGAGGACGTCGTCGTCGCGTCCACGGGCGTGATCGGTCAGCAGATGACGATCGAACCCTTCGCGGAAGGGATCCCGCCCCTCGTCGGGTCGCTCTCGAACGAAGGCTCTTCCCTCGCCGCGGAAGCGATGATGACGACGGATACCGTCAAAAAGGAAGTCGCCGTCAGCTTTACGGTCGGCGGAAAAGAGGCGAAGCTCGGCGGGATCGCGAAAGGTAGCGGAATGATCCATCCGAATATGGCGACGATGCTCGTCTTTTTGACGACGGACTGCGCGATTTCTCCGAAGATGCTTCAAAAGGCGCTTTCGAACGACGTGCAAAACAGCTTTAATATGGTCAGCGTGGACGGCGACACTTCGACGAACGATATGGTCGTCATTCTCGCGAACGGACTCGCGGGGAACGCTTCGATCGAAGAAGAAGGCGAAGACTTCACCGCGTTTATGACCGCGCTCAACACCGTTACGGTCGCGCTGTGCAAGGCGCTCGCGGCGGACGGCGAAGGCGCCACGAAATTCTTGGAATGCCGCGTCAGCGGAGCGAAGACCCTTGCGGACGCGAAAAAAGCGGCGAAAGCCGTGATTTGCAGCAGCCTCGTCAAAGCCGCGATGTTCGGCTCGGACGCGAACTGGGGCAGGGTCCTTTGCGCGGTCGGCTACTCGGGCGCGGACGTGGACGTAACGAAGATCGGCGTGACGTTCAAGAGCAAGAAAGGCGAGATCACGGTTTGCGAAAACGGCGCGGGCGTGGATTTCTCGGAAGAGAAAGCGAAAGAGATCCTTCTCGAAAGCGAGATCACGATCGACGTGACCTTCGCGGACGGCGACGCTTCCGCGACGGCTTGGGGCTCGGATCTGACCTACGATTACGTTAAGATAAACGGCGATTATCGCACTTGATCGCCGCGGGAGGAAGTATGCAAAACTTATCGAATTACGAAAGGGCGGAAGTCTTAACGCAGGCTCTTCCCTATATCAAGAAGTACACGGGAAAGATCGTCGTCGTCAAGTACGGCGGCAACGCGATGATCAACGAGAACCTTAAAGAGCAGGTCATGCAGGACGTCGTCTTGCTGTCGTTGATCGGCGTGAAGGTCGTCCTCGTCCACGGCGGCGGCCCCGAGATCTCCTCTTTGATGGATAAGCTCGGGAAGAAACCCGTCTTCGTCAACGGACTCCGCGTTACGGATAAAGAGACGGTGGACGTCGTCCAGATGGTCCTTGCCGGAAAGATCAATAAATCCCTCGTTTCTCATCTCGAATCCAAGGGCGGGAAAGCGATGGGCATCTCGGGTATCGACGGGAAACTTATCGTCGCGAAGCAAAAGGACGAGAAACTCGGTTACGTCGGCGAGGTCGTTAAGATCAATATCAAACCCGTCCACGATCTCCTCGAAAAGGGGTATATCCCCGTCGTCTCCACCGTCGCGATCGGCGAGGACGGCGAAACGTATAATATCAACGGAGACACCGCCGCGGCGTATCTCGCGGGCGCGTTGAACGCGAAAAGGCTCATTATGATGACGGATATCGCGGGCGTTCTTCGCGATCAAAAAGATCCTTCGACCTTGATCCCCGAGATCAATCTGAAAGAAGCGGAAGCGCTTCAAAAAGAGGGCGTCATCTCGGGCGGGATGATCCCGAAGGTAGAGTGTTGCACGCTTGCGATCAAGAGCGGCGTTCAAAAGGCGATCATTATGGACGGGCGCGTTCCGCATTCGATTTTGATGGAGCTTTTGACGGACGAAGGCAGCGGCACGATGTTTGTGGAGTGAATATGAACACCTTTGAAAAAGATAAAAAATACGTCGCGGGAACCTACGCGCGTTTCCCGATCGAGATCGTTTCGGGAAAAGGCTCGATCGCGGTCGGGTCGGACGGAAAGAGCTATCTCGATATGGGTTCCGGAATCGCCGTGAACGCGTTCGGGATTGCGGACGAAGTTTGGGCAAAAGCGGTCAAAGAGCAGATCGACCGCTTCCAACACACCTCGAATTTGTACTACGCTTCTCCCTGCGCATCCCTTGCCGAGGCGCTTTGCGAGAAGACGGGCTATAAGAAAGTCTTCTTCGGAAACTCGGGCGCGGAAGCGAACGAATGCGCGATCAAGATCGCCCGCAAGTGGGGTGAAGAGAAGGGAAAGAGCGAGATCGTAACGCTCGTCTCGTCTTTCCACGGGCGCACGATCACGACCCTCGCCGCAACGGGACAAGACGTTTTCCACAAGCATTTCGGTCCTTTCCCCGAGGGCTTTTCGTATACGCCGGCGAACGATATCTCCGCGCTTCGCGCCGCCGTCTCGGATAAGACCGCGGCGATCATGCTCGAATTCATTCAGGGCGAAGGCGGCGTCAACGTCCTCGACGCGGCGTTCGTCGAAGAAGCGTTCCGCCTTGCGAAAGAAAAAGATTTTTTGGTAATCGCGGACGAAGTCCAGACAGGCAACGGCAGGACGGGCAAATACTTCGCAAGCGAATATTACGGCGTAAAACCCGATATCACGACGACGGCGAAAGGGCTCGGCGGCGGGCTTCCGATCGGCGCTTGCCTGATCGGGGAAAAAGCGGAATCCGTCCTCGGGGCGGGCGACCACGGCTCGACCTTCGGCGGAAACCCCGTCGTCTGCGCGGGCGCGCTTTCCGTCGTTGATCGCATCGACGAGGCTCTTCTCACTTCCGTTCGGGAGAAAGGGGAATACATTAAAAACAAACTCGAAGGGCAGGAAGGCATTCTGTCGGTCTCCGGAAGGGGGCTTATGCTCGGCGTCAAGACGGCGTTCGACAGCCGCGCGGTCGTAAACGCTTGTCTCAAAAAGGGCGTTCTGTTCCTGACCGCAAAGGATAAAGTCCGCTTACTTCCCGCGTTGAACGTCCCTTACGAGGTCGTCGATCAAGCGATCGAGGTTTTGCTCTCGGTCGTAAAGGAGGGCGTATGAGCGCGGCGCTGTACGGAAAGAATTTTTTGAAACTGCTCGATTTCTCGAAAACGGAGATCGAAGAATTTTTGCGGATCGCGGCGCTTCTCAAAACCTATAAGAAGACGGGCGTCCCGCATCGCCTTGCCGAGGGAAAGAATATCGCCCTCGTCTTCGAAAAGACCAGCACCCGCACCCGTTGCGCGTTCGAAGTCGCGGCGGCGGATCTCGGAATGAACGCCGTCTATCTCGACCCGAAAAGCTCGCAGATTGGGAAAAAGGAAAGTCTTCCCGATACGGCGAAAGTCCTCGGGCGTATGTTCGACGCGATCGAATACAGGGGCTACGGGCAACAGATCGTCGAGGATATCGCGCGCTATTCGGGCGTTCCGACGTATAACGGTCTCACGAACGAATTCCATCCGACGCAGATCCTCGCGGACTTCTTGACTTTGAAAGAAAAATTCGGGACGCTCGAAGGGCTGTCCCTCGCTTATTACGGCGACGCGCGCTACAATATGGGGAATTCCTTAATGGTCGGCGCGGCGAAAATGGGGATGCGCTTTACGGCGTGTTGCCCCGAAAAGTATCGCCCCGATCCCGCGCTCGTAAAGACCTGCGAAGCGATCGCGAAGAAGAGCGGCGGCGAGATCCGCTTCGAGACCGATCCCGAAAAGGGCAGCAAAGGCGCGAACGCCGTCTATACGGACGTTTGGGTCTCGATGGGCGAACCGCAAGAGGTCTGGAAAGAAAGAATCGAGGAGCTTTCTCCCTATCGCGTAACGAAGAACGTGATGAAGAACGGAGCGAAAGGAGCGGTCTTCCTCCATTGCCTGCCCGCGTTTCACGATCTCGGAACGGAGATCGGGCGCGAGATCCACGAGAAGTTCGGGCTGACGGAAATGGAAGTTTCGGACGAAGTGTTTTTAAGCGACGCATCCGTCGTCTTCGACGAGGCGGAAAACCGCTTGCACACGATCAAAGCGGTCATGGCAGCCACGCTGTCCGAGGGGGTCTGATATGAAGCGCACGGATCTGAAAAAAATAATGATCATCGGATCGGGGCCGATCGTCATCGGACAAGCCGCCGAATTCGACTACGCGGGCACGCAGGCTTGTATCGCGTTGCGCGAGGAAGGCTATAACGTCCTTCTCGTCAATTCCAACCCCGCGACGATCATGACCGATCCGCAAATGGCGGACGAAGTCTATATGGAGCCTTTGACCGTTTCTTATATCGAAAAGGTCATCGAGAAGGAAAGACCCGACGCGCTCCTCCCCGGCATCGGCGGGCAGACGGGGCTGAACCTCGCGATCGAGCTTGAAAAGAGCGGCGTCTTGAAAAAGTACGGCGTCGAACTTCTCGGGACGAAGAGCGAAAGCATCAAGAAAGCCGAAGACAGAGAACTCTTCAAAGAGATGTGCGAAAAGATCGGCGAGCCGGTCATCCCCTCGCTCGTGACCTACTCGGTCGAAGAAGCGAAAGCCGCGGCGAAAGAGATCGGGTATCCGGTCGTCCTTCGCCCCGCGTTTACTCTCGGCGGAACGGGCGGCGGCTTCGCGGATAACGAGGAAGAACTCGTCGAAGTCGCGGAGCAGGGTTTCCGCCTTTCTCCCGTCCGTCAGGTTCTCGTCGAAAAGAGCGTAAAGGGCTATAAAGAGATCGAATTCGAAGTGATGCGCGACGGGGAGAATAACGCGATCACCGTCTGCGGAATGGAGAACGTCGATCCCGTCGGCGTGCATACCGGCGATTCGATCGTCGTCGCGCCGATCCTGACGCTGACGAAAAAACAACTCAAAACTTTGAACGACAGCGCGATCAAGATCATCAAAGAGCTTGAAATCTCGGGCGGTTGCAACGTCCAGTTCGCGCTCTCTCCGACTTCGGACGATTACTATCTGATCGAGGTCAATCCGAGGGTCTCGCGTTCGTCCGCGCTTGCTTCCAAAGCGAGCGGTTATCCGATCGCCCGCGTTACGGCGAAAGTCGCGGTCGGGATGCTCCTCTCCGAGATCGAAGTCGCGGGAGGAACGGCGGCGATCGAGCCTTCTCTCGATTATATCGTCGCGAAATTCCCGCGTTTCCCGTTCGATAAGTTTACGACGGCGTCCAACCTTCTCGGAACGCAGATGAAGGCGACGGGCGAAGTCATGGGCATCGGGAGCAACCTCGAAGAATGCATGTTGAAATCCGTTCGTTCTCTCGAAGTCAAGGTCTCCCACCTTTATCACCCGAAGTTCGACGATATGACGGAGGAAGAACTCTTCGAGTATATTCGCGTCTTCCGCGCCGATAACTTCTTCGCGATCGCGGAGCTTTTGTCGCGCGGAGCGACCGTCGAAGCCGTCTCGAAAGTAACGATGATCACGCCTTATTTCATTCGCTCGATCCAAAAGATCATCGAGGAAGAAGAGCGTTTGAAAGAAGCGAAGTTCGAAAAGGCGGAACTCCTCGCCGCGAAAAAGATGGGCTTCTCGGATAAGTACGTCGCGAAGCTTTGGGATTCGACCGAAAAGGAAGTCTCCGCTTTCCGCAAGGCGCAGGGCGTCGTCCCCGCGTTCCGTATGGTGGATACCCTTCACACGGGCAAATATATCCCGTATTTCTATTCGTCTTACACGGGGAAGAACGATTCCGTCCACACCGATCAAAAGAAGATCGTCGTCCTCGGCGCGGGTCCGATCCGCATCGGGCAGGGTATCGAATTCGACTATTCGACCGTCCACGCCGTGCAGACCATCAAAGCTTCGGGCTACGAGTCGATCATCATCAACAATAACCCCGAAACCGTCTCCACCGATTACACGACGGCGGATAAACTCTATTTCGAGCCGTTGACCCCCGAAGACGTGTCGAGCGTCTTGGATTTCGAGAAAGCGGCGGGCGTCGTCACCTCGCTCGGCGGACAAACGGCGATCAATCTCGCCGCGCCTCTCGCGGCAATGGGCGCGCCTTTGATCGGGACGAGTAAAGAAGCGATCGATCGAGCGGAAGACCGCGATCTGTTCGATAAACTTTTGTCGGAGATCGACGTCCCCCGTCCGAAGGGCGTCGCGGTCAAGAGCGTCGAAGAAGGCGTCAAGGCGGCGGAAGCGCTCGGTTATCCCTTGCTCGTTCGCCCGAGTTTCGTCCTCGGCGGCAGGGCGATGATGATCGTCTCCAAAAAAGCGGAGCTCCTCTCTTATCTGACCGAAGCGGTCGAGATCGGCGAGGATAAGCCCGTCTTGATCGACAAGTATATCAAAGGAAAAGAAGTCGAGACCGACGCGATCTCGGACGGAAAAACCGTCTTCGTCCCCGGCATTATGGAGCTCGTCGAGCGGACGGGCGTCCACTCCGGCGACAGCATTTCCGTCTTCCCCGCGCTTTCGCTTTCGGAAACCGTGAAGCAAAAGATCTTGGATTACACCGAGAAACTCGGGCTTGCCGTCGGCATCCGCGGATTGTTCAACGTCCAGTATATCGTAAAGGACGAGGACGTCTACGTCATCGAGGTGAATCCGCGTTCGTCGAGGACGGTCCCCTTCCTCTCCAAGGCGACGGGGATCCCGATCGCGGACGTCGCGACCAAAGTTATTCTCGGGGAAAGTCTCGAAGATCTCGGCTACGTGGGTTACTCCGAAAAAGACCGCGGCTATTTCGTCAAAGTCCCCGTGTTCTCCTTCTTGAAGCTCTCGGGACTTGATTCCTATCTTTCTCCCGAAATGAAATCCACGGGCGAAGCGATCGGCGTCGGAAAGACGGCGGACGAAGCCTTTGAAAAAGCCTTTATCGCTTCGGGAATGAAGCTCGAAAGAAGCGGCGTCGTCTTCGTCAGTTTGGCGGACGAGGATAAGGACGAAGCCTTCCCGCTCCTCGTGAAACTCGCGAAAATGGGCTTTACTTTCGCTACGACGGGTCTTACGACCAAGTATCTCCTCGAAAAAGGCTACGAGACGAAGCATCTCGGCAAGGCGAGCGAGGGCAAGAGCGAAGCCGTCGATTTCATTAAAGAGGGCAAAGCGGCATACGTCGTCAACACGCGCGCGATCCTTTCCGGCGTCCACTACGCGGACGGCGCGCTGATCCGCCGCGCGGCGATCGAAGCGGGCAGACAGCCGATCACTTCGCTCGACACCTTGAAAGCGCTCGTCTCCGTCTTGGAAAACCGCAGATAAAAAATCGCAAAGCGCTTGCGATCGGAAGAAGCGCGGCGCATCAAATAATTTTACTCGGCGAAAAGCCCGTTTTCGAATCATTCGGAAGCGGGCTTTTTTACCGTCTTTTCAAAAATTTTTCATTTGTCGCTATCAACCTATTGACAAGGTAGGTTGAAGATGGTATAATGCTTCCGAATTACGAACGAGGGAGCTTTTATGAAGGTATATTTGGATAACGCGTCCACAACGAAAATGAGCAAAGCGGCGATCGAAGCGATGATCCCGTTTTTCGAGGAGTACTACGCGAATCCGTCGAGTTTGCATTCGATGGGGCAGGAAGTCAAAGAGAAGCTCGAAGAGGCGCGCGCCGCGGTCGCAAAGGCGCTCGGCGCGAATCCCGAGGAGATCTATTTTACGTCGGGCGGGAGCGAAGCGGATAATCAAGCGATCCTGTCCGCCGCGAAGATCGGCGAGAGAAAGGGGAAAAAGCATATCGTGACGACGGCGTTTGAGCATCACGCTGTCCTGCATACCCTCGCGAAACTCGAAAAGCAAGGCTTCGAGGTGACCTATCTTCCCGTCGGGAGCGAAGGGAACGTGACCGCCGCCGAAGTCGCCGCCGCGATCCGCGAGGATACTTGTCTCGTAACCGCGATGAGCGCGAATAACGAGATCGGATCGGTGCTTCCGATCGCGGAGATCGGCGCGGTGTGCAGAGAAAAGAAAGTTCTGTTCCACACGGACGCCGTGCAAGCGGTCGGGCATATCCCGATGAACGTTTCGGAGATGAAGATCGATCTTTTATCCCTGTCCGCGCATAAGTTCCACGGTCCCAAAGGCGTCGGCGTTTTGTTCGCGCGAAAGGGCGTCGCTTTGTCGAACCTGATCGAAGGCGGCGCGCAGGAGAAAGGTCGCCGCGCGGGAACGGAGAACCTATCGGGTATCGCGGGGCTTGCCGCCGCGCTGACGGAGGCGACGGAGCATTTGAACGAGAACGCGAAGCGGGTCGCGAGACTGCGCGATAAACTCATAAGCGGGCTCAGCGCGATCCCCCACAGCGTCTTGAACGGCGATAAAGAAAACCGCCTGCCCGGGAACGTGCATTTCTGCTTCGAAGGGATCGAGGGAGAAAGCCTGCTCCTTTTGTTGGACGAATTCGGGATTGAAGCGTCCTCGGGGTCGGCGTGCACGTCGGGTTCGTTGGATCCGTCCCACGTCCTTCTCGCGATCGGGCATCCGCACGAGATCGCGCACGGATCGCTTCGCTTGACGCTTTCCGAGTACACGACCGAAGAGGAGATCGATCTCGCGCTCGAAGCAATCCCGAAAGTCGTGGCGAGACTTCGCGCGATGTCGCCGATTTGGAGAGATAAGACGCAAGGAAAGAAACCTTTTATATTGGAATAAGGAGAAAGACGATGGCTTTATACAGTGAAAAAGTAATGGACCATTTCAGAAATCCCCGTAACGTCGGCGTGATCGAAGACGCGAACGGAATCGGTGAAGTCGGAAACGCCAAATGCGGCGATATTATGAAGATCTATTTGAAGATCAAAGACGGGATCATCGAGGACGTAAAGTTCGAGACGTTCGGATGCGGCTCCGCGATCGCGTCGAGCTCGATGGCGACCGAACTTATCAAGGGGAAACCGCTTTCCGACGCGCTCACTTTGACGAATCAAGCGGTCACGGAAGCGCTGGACGGGCTTCCCGCGCATAAGATCCACTGCTCGGTTCTCGCGGAAGAGGCGATCAAAAACGCGATCCTCGATTATTATCAAAGGGAAAATATCCCCTACGATGAAGAGACCTTCCGCGGCGCGGGGCACGTTTGTTGCCACGAATAACGAATAAAAGAATCCGAAAACGATTCAAGCGAAACGGCGAAGCGATTCGCCGTTTTTCCGTTTTTAAGGGAAACGGATTTTTTGAGAAGTATTGAAAAAAGTTTGTAAAAACCCTTGACAGGCAGGAATTCCTATGGTATTATCAAATCAACCTACGAGGTTAGTGGGTAGAAAGGAGAAACGCCATGACTGAATTACTGATCGCGCTTGTTCGCAAAAATTTCCGTTTCGGACGAATGTGTTGTCGATGTTGCAGATAGGAACTTCGCAGACGCAATCGTTTAATGAAAATAAAAAGGAGATTTTATATTATGGCTAACTACAAATTCGAAACGTTACAAATTCACGTCGGGCAAGAGCAGCCCGATCCGGCGACCGACGCGAGAGCGGTGCCGATCTACGCGACGACGTCTTACGTCTTTAAGGATTCCGCGCAAGCGGCGGGCAGATTCGGCTTGACCGAAGGCGGCAATATTTACACCAGACTTATGAACCCGACGAGCGACGTCTTTGAAAAGAGGATCGCCGCTTTGGAAGGGGGCGCCGCGGCGCTCGCGACGGCTTCCGGTTCCGCAGCGATCACCTATGCGATTCAGAATATCGCGACGGCGGGCGACCATATCGTCGCTTCGAGCAACCTGTACGGCGGCTCCTACAACTTGCTGGCGCACACCTTGAAAGAGCAGGGGCTTTCGGTTACCTTCGTCGACCCCTCGGATCCCGAAAACTTCGCGAAAGCGGTTCAACCGAATACCAAACTTTTCTACGCGGAGACGCTCGGCAACCCCAACTCGGACGTTATCGACCTCGAAGCGATCTCGTCCGTCGCGCATAAAAACGGAGTTCCGCTTATCGTGGATAACACCTTTGCGACTCCGTATTACCTGCGTCCGATCGAGCACGGCGCGGACGTCGTCGTCCACTCGGCGACCAAGTTTATCGGCGGGCACGGGACGGTGATGGGCGGCGTCGTCGTGGACGGCGGCAATTTCGACTGGGCGCAAAACGACAAGTTCCCCGGGCTCAGCAAACCCAATCCGTCCTATCACGGCGTCGTGTTTACCGAGGCGGTCGGAAACCTCGCCTATATCATCAAACTCAGGACGACCCTTTTGAGAGATCAAGGCGCGGCGATCTCGCCCTTTAACTCGTTCCTTCTTCTGCAAGGTCTCGAAACGCTTTCGCTTCGCTTGGAGCGCCACGTCGAGAACGCGCTGAAAGTCGTGGAATTCTTAAAGAAGCATCCGCAGGTCGAGAAGGTCAATCACCCCTCTCTCGAAAAAGGGAAGCAGAAAGCGCTGTACGATCGCTATTTCCCGAACGGCGCGGCTTCGATCTTTACCTTCGAGATCAAAGGCGACGCAGAAAAAGCGAAAAAGTTCACCGAGAGTTTGGAACTTTTCAGTTTGCTCGCGAACGTGGCGGACGTCAAATCTCTCGTCATTCATCCGGCTTCCACGACGCATTCGCAGCTCAGTGAAGAAGAGTTGCTCGGCGCGGGCATTAAACCGAATACCGTGCGCCTTTCCATCGGAACGGAACACATCGACGATATCCTCGCGGATCTCGAAAGAGGCTTCGCGGCAGTAAAATAACAGAATCGAAAAGGAGAATAAAACAATGGCTAAAATCTACACTTCGGCGGATCAACTCGTCGGCAAAACTCCGCTTTTGGAGCTTACGCATATCGAAAAGGAACTGAATTTGGAAGCGAAAATTTTCGCGAAACTCGAATACTTCAACCCCGCGGGGTCGGTCAAAGACCGCATCGCGAAAGCGATGATCGAAGACGCGGAAGAAAAAGGCTTGTTGAAATCGGACTCGGTCATCATCGAACCGACTTCGGGCAACACGGGGATCGGACTTGCGGCGATCGCGGCGGCGAAAGGGTATAAGATCATCATCGTTATGCCCGAGACGATGTCGGTCGAGCGCAGGCAACTGATGAAAGCCTACGGCGCGGAACTCGTCCTGACGGACGGCGCGAAGGGAATGAAAGGCGCGATCGCGAAAGCCGCGGAACTCGCCGCCGAAACCCCGAACAGCTTTATCCCCGGGCAATTCGTCAATCCCGCGAACCCGAAGATCCATAGGGAGACGACGGGCCCCGAGATCTTCGAGGACACGGACGGGCAGGTCGATTTCTTGGTCGCGGGCGTCGGAACGGGCGGAACGATCACGGGGGCGGGCGAGTACTTGAAGAGCAAGAAACCGAGCGTAAAGGTCGTCGCGGTCGAACCCAAGACGAGCGCGGTCCTCTCCACGGGCGTCGCGGGCCCGCATAAGATCCAAGGCATCGGCGCGGGCTTCGTCCCGGACGTCCTCAACACGAAGGTTTACGACGAGATCATCCCCGTCCAAAACGAAGACGCGTTCGCCGTCGGAAAACTCATCGGAAAGAAAGAAGGCGTCCTCGTCGGGATCTCTTCCGGCGCGGCGACTTGGGCGGCGATCGAGCTTGCGAAGCGCCCCGAGAACAAAGGGAAGAATATCGTCGTCATCCTGCCGGATACGGGCGATCGTTATCTTTCGACGGCGCTCTTCCAAGACTGAAAAAACAATTCGAAAATTTTTTCCACCCCACGGTTTCAAGCCGTGGGGTAATGTTGTATACTGGAAAGAGAACGCTTGACTTAAAGCGGGAAAGGGGGGTACTATGAAACAGGTCCAAACGGAAAAAGCGCCAAAAGCGGTGGGTCCGTATTCGCAGGCGATCGTCAGCGGCGGTTTCGCGTTTTGCTCCGGTCAGCTCGGGATCGGCGCGGACGGCGCGCTCGGAAGCGGGATCGAAAGCCAAACGAAAAATGCGATCGAGAACCTTTCCGCAGTCCTTCTCGCCGCGGGCAGCTCGCTTGACCGCGTCGTCAAGACGACGTGTTTCCTCGCGAACATTTCGGACTTCGCGTCGTTCAACGAGATCTACGGGAAGTATTTTACGGGGAGACCCGCGAGAAGTTTGATCGAGGCGGCGGCATTGCCGAAAGGGGCTTTGGTCGAAATCGAAGCGATCGCGGAAATTCGATAAAAGGAGAACGGTATGAAGATTTCAACAAGAGGCAGATACGCGCTGCGCGTTATGATCGACCTCGCGGAGCACGCGAGCGAGAATTATATTCCCTTAAAGGATATCGTCGCGAGGCAGAACATCTCGCAAAAGTATCTCGAAGGGATCATGACCGACCTTTCCAAGGCGGGAATGTTGGACGCGCAACACGGTAAAGGCGGCGGATATAAGCTTAATCGCAGCCCCGATCTCGTGACCATTCTCGAAGTCTTGCAGACGACCGAAGGCGATCTCGCGCCGATCTCCTGTTTGGACGCTTCGGCGAAACCTTGTTCGCGCGCTTCCGAATGCAGGACGCTTCCGATGTGGGAAAAGCTGTACGCCTTGATCCGCGAATATCTCGGGAGCGTGACCCTCGCGGACTTGATGTCGGGCGATAACGGCGGCGACAATTACGTTATTTGAAAATAAAATCTTATGTAAAAGGTCGGTTCGAGCCGACCTTTTTTTACGCTCACAGAAACTTTTTCAACGCTTCGACCGAGCCCGAGAACATCGCGAGCGTGTCTTTGACGATCGAGGCGGTCTCGTCGCTGACCGAGATCGCGTTTTCGTTTAAGCAATGCGTCAGGTCGGTGATCCCCATATTCGTCCCTTTGATGAGTTTTTCCGCGATATGCTCGTTACTCTTGTCGCCGAAGATCGAAAGTTTGACCATCTTTTTTTGCCATTTTTGTTTCATCGTTCCGTAGACTTCGGGATCCACGTCCAGCTTCTTCATCTGATCGCTGACTCTTTCGCAAAGCGCGCCGTATTCGCCGATGAGCTGTTTGACGTAGGAGTTCAGTTCGCCGATCGCCGTCTCCTTGACGACGTCCAACGACTGGATCCCGTAGACGAGGGATTTCATACATTCGTTCAAAAGTTCCTCTTCGTTTTCCGCGAATAC
This sequence comes from Clostridia bacterium, assembly GCA_024685775.1. Lineage (NCBI taxonomy): Bacteria > Bacillati > Bacillota > Clostridia > Clostridia bacterium. The sequence goes on from JAIKVL010000037.1 coordinate 31,193, forward strand.
GCGTTTGTTTTGGTTTTCGATAACTGCGTCCATAGTTTCCTCCGTTTTTCGTTAGTTTGGACGGATTTTCGGGAATTATAACGCGCGGGAGAAAGCAATCGGGAGCGAACGTTTGACAAGGAAAGATTTGAGGACTAAACTGTAAGCGTCGATAAAAAAGAAAAGGAGGTGCGCGGTTTTGCGCGATAGGGTATGGATTTTCTGACGAGTCTTGCTTTGATTCTTCTTTCTTCCGTCATCCTCGGATCGATCTTCCGCGCGATCAAGCTTCCGCCTCTTCTCGGAATGCTTCTCGTCGGCATCATTTTGGGTCCGCATCTTTTGAACCTGATCGCGTCGCCGCTTCTCGAAGTCAGCGCGTCTCTTCGCGAAACCGCGCTCATCATTATTTTGACCCGCGCGGGTCTTTCTCTGAACTTAAAGGATCTGAAAATCGTCGGCCGCCCCGCGATCATGCTCTGCATGGTTCCGGCATTGACCGAGATCCTCGGCTATATGCTGTTCGCGACGCTCCTTATCAAGACTTCTCTTCTCGAAAGCGCGATCATCGGAACGGTCATCGCCGCCGTCTCTCCCGCGGTCGTCGTCCCCCGAATGATCGCTTTGCAGGAAGGCGGCTACGGGACGCTTCATTCCGTCCCGCAGATGGTGAACGCAGGTTCTTCGATGGATGATATCTTCGTCATCGTCGCCTTTACCGCCCTCGTCGGAATGGCGAAGACGGGGACGTTCGAATTCGGAATCTTTTGGCAAGTCCCCGTTTCCATCGTCCTCGGCATCGCGGTCGGCGCGCTCGTCGGATGGGGCTTGGTCTTTTTGTTCCGCCATATCCACACGCGCGACACCGTCAAGATCATCGTTATGATCTCTTTCGCCTTCCTGTTCGTGACGCTGGAAAACGCGGTCGGGAAGTACGTTCCTTTTTCCGCGATGCTCGCGGTCGTTACGGTCGGCGTTACTTATAACGCGATGGATCCGATCCGCTCGGGGCGTTTGTCCAAAAAGTACGAAAAGATTTGGGTTCTCGCCGAGATCATTTTGTTCGTCCTCGTCGGCGCGGAAGTCGATCTGTCCTACGTCGCGAAGAGCGGCGGGATCGTCGCCGCCGTCATTTTGCTTTCGCTCGTCTTCCGTATGGGCGGCGTCTTCCTCTCTTTGATCAAGACTCCCTTGGATCTCAAAGAACGCCTGTTTTGCGCGATCGCCTATATCCCGAAAGCGACGGTGCAAGCCGCGCTCGGCGCGATCCCTCTTTCGATGGG
>JAIKVL010000038.1 GCA_024685775.1 Clostridia bacterium
TATCAGTTGACGATTATTTCTGCCGATGATTATTCTAGCAAATTCAACCGTTTTATCGTGTTTTCTAATCGTGATATTCCTTCATTCTACTCTATAAAACTTGATTTTATTGATACGTCTATTGATATTATTAATCGAAAAATGCCTGTCAGGATTATCAATAATTATGTAGTCGCGATTCGTCCGGTTGAATTGGAAGATATAGCCACAATTTTAGATGTTAAAAAAGTTAATACAAGCACAAAAGAATACAGGTTTATGATGGATTATCTGACCAAGACCGGCGTTAGTCTTACAGAAATAATCGATTATGATCAAAAATACTACGATCAGTTAAAAAGCGAGCTAATGAACAAATGTGATTCCAATAATTTTTTCACTATGCTTAATAAATGTCGGAATCTTTCAAAAAACAAAATGACAGGACATAATATTGTTCGCTACTTGTTATTACGGTTGCATCATAGTATTATGAAAGCACAAATACAGTCATCGGAAAACAACTGGATTTCTAATTTGTGTTTAGTAAACGAATCTCTGCCATTTGATAATATGCCTTTTGATGCGTCCCTTCATGACCATAATCCGTCGCTGTTCGATATTTTTTCAAGTATAAATATCAAGGGACATGAGGATGAAATGCTTTCAAGGCGGATACGAATCAACACCGAACAAAAAGTGCAATTGTTTACGCCGATAGAGGATGTCAAAAAATATGGCGACACAGAAACTTTGGTAAAAAAGTTTAATTCGCGTCTTATTCAAAAACATAAACGCACAAGAAGTTTAGTGATAGAAAATGGGCAAATATACATTAACGGATATGTGAACGATACAATTTGGATTATCAATGATCTGTTAAGAAGAAAAGGCAGCGGATTGGCAGGATATAAGAACTCGATGTCAGCGTGGGTGGATTCAAATCCCGCAGTTGATTCTGAAGAAAAAAAGAAGATCTTGCCTTGTATTTTTTCTGATTCCAATCTTGCTATGATTTACGGCGCGGCAGGAACCGGTAAAACAACATTAATTAAGTATTTAGCGGATTTCTTTGCAAACGAGGACAAATTGTTTTTGGCAAACACGAATCCGGCAAAAGAACATCTTCGCAGAGAAATAAACACCAAAAACAGTGAGTTTAGCACTATTGCAGGAAGTAAACAGTATTTGAAACAGGCTTATGACGTGGTGTTTATTGATGAATGTAGTACTGTAGATAATTTTGCGATGAAAAAGCTTTTAGAGCAACTATCATGCAAATTGTTGGTGCTTGTTGGAGATGTGTTTCAGATCCAATCAATTGCATTTGGGAATTGGTTTGGGCTTGCTCGCTATTTCCTGCCCAAAAACAACATATTTGAACTCACTACACCTTATCGTGTTAGTCAGAGCAGTAATTTACTTGGATTATGGAATCGTGTGCGGGAATTGGAGCCCAAGATTACTGAATACATTTATCGGAATAAATACTCTGCGCGACTGGAAGACGGAACTATTTTTGTAAGTGATTTAAAAGATCGGATAATCCTTTGTTTAAATTATGATGGCTTATATGGAATTAACAACATAAACCGGTTTTTGCAGAGCGATAATCATAACCCGCCTGTCGTATGGGATTCTTGGGTGTACAAAGTAGACGACCCAATCTTATTTAATGAAAATAACCGCTTTTACCCTGTACTTTATAACAATTTGAAAGGTTGGATTAGAGATATACATAAAGACGACATGTCCATAACTTTTTCGATTGAAGTAGATATGTCAATCAATGGTTTCGGGGCAGCAGAGGCAGGTTTTGAGTTGTTGGAGTGTGATATTCCGGGACATTCGATCATTCGCTTCTCGGTCAATAAATATGTCGATGATGATATCGGAGAACGGAAGAGAGATCAGGTCGTTCCGTTTCAAGTCGCATATGCCATATCAATACATAAAGCACAAGGGTTGGAATATGATTCTGTAAAAATCGTCGTAACAAATGAAATTGAAGAACTGATCTCTCATAATATCTTTTATACTGCAATCACACGAGCGAAGAGAAAACTGAAAATATACTGGACCCCCGAAACTCAACAGAAAATATTGTCTTCAATCGAACCGATTTCTAACCAAAGGGATGCCTGTATTTTGGAGAAAAAGTATGGCATGAAAATCGTAAATATGGTGAAGCAAGTAAAAAGAAAGCTCTAAATTTTTTTCTTCTAAATAACGAAAATCGGGTTTCCCGATTGTTCGGCGCGCAGACGGCGCGCTATACGAAATACGCCGATTTTGGCTATTTCCTTATCCTGCTATAGAAAAATGCCGGATAGCCAAATAAATAGCTAAAAAAATTTTCAAAAATGTGGTAAGGTGTTTGCTACAACGAACACCTTAACCTTTACAAAGGTGTTTGAAAGTGATATAATGTGATTACAAACTGAATACGGGTGGCAGGTAAAATACCATTGCCTGTCGCTAACGTTCGTTAAGCGATTATACTTGGCAGAAGCCGTATTGACTTAAACCGCATAAAAACCCAAGAGCGGGCGGAGAGAACAGTACGAAACCGCGAACCTTTAGACTTCGGGCGAACAGATAGACCTTATTTTTGCGTTGCAGAAACGCGCGTAAGGTTTTGTCTGTTCGCCCTTTGTTTTTTACGGCGCATATTTGTTTGAATACAACCACACAAGGAGGAATGCGTATGAAAGCACGAGATCGACCTACAAATTGACAGCTACGGACGGGATAGAAACGTCGTTTAGAATTTTGGGAATCTATAAGAAAATGGATGCTTTGGAAAAGCAGGTAAAGGGATTTCCCAAAATCATAGATTTTGCTCACCCGTTTCGTGGACAAGTGGGAAACCCACTTTTTCTTGTCGGCATTGCCGACAGGTATCTTTCTTATTGCCTTCTTTCTCCCCCAAAGAGGAGTTTCTTTTCTGGCGGCGCGGCAGTAACCAAAATTGAATTTTAAATCCTCTATTAAAAAATATGGTATTTTTACCGATTTTCCATAATGGAAAAGATATGCAAATACCTCCTTATGCAAAAGATGATGACTATTGCTTTCGAGTAGTAGCCTTTTTTATGTGGGTTCGGTATCTGTTCTTTTGCCCGTCCGTTAGGGATTCGAACTCACGGAAAAATGAACGGGAGCGAAAACGTCAGCAATATTCGATGATTAGAAAAAGAATAACCCAAGTCAAACTTTAGGGGTTCAACTTAGGTTACGCTTGGCGGAGAGTTAGGGATTCGCTCTTGCTCCTCAAGCCGCAATGCTTTTTAGTTGTTTTTATGCGGCTCTCGGAGCGGCGGTCATCGCTAAAATCGACAGAAGTCAACTGTCGATTTCTTAACGCTCTCGTTCGAATCCCTAACGTTAAGTAACATTAAAAAAGCCCGATTCTCGGGCTTTTTGTTTAATTGGCGGAGAGTTAGGGATTCGAACCCCAGGAGGCTCGCACCTCAACGGTTTTCAAGACCGCCGCATTCGACCGCTCTGCCAACTCTCCGCGGGTTGGATTGCGAACGGCGTCGCAAAACTCTATTATTGTAATGGATGCGGGGCGGTTTTGTCAATGGAAAAGCGATTGCGCGCCCAAGGGATTTCTTCGGGCGGCGTCCGCGCCCGTTCGGCTTGATTCGTTCAAGGGATCCCTAAAAAGAAAACGCCGATTTTTGAGAGGCAAACCGCCGCAAATTCCCTCCGAATTCATTTGACATTTCGCGACTTCGTTTTTTATAATTTTATTGTGACCGACGCGTAAGAACGCGCGAGAAAGAAAGGAGAGCCTGATGACGAAAAAAGTCGGAATCGTTATGGGAAGTGACAGCGATTTGCCCGTTTTGCAAAAAGCGATCGACACGCTTGCGTCCTACGGCGTGCCTTTCGAAGTCCACGTCTTTTCGGCGCACCGAACGCCCGAGGAAGTTCGGGTCTTCGCTTCTACCGCAAGGGAGAACGGATTCGGCGTGATCATAGCCGCCGCGGGAATGGCTGCCCATCTTGCGGGCGCGATCGCCGCGAACACGACGCTCCCCGTGATCGGGATCCCGATCAAGAGCGCGGGGCTCGGCGGATTGGACGCGCTGCTTTCGACCGTCCAAATGCCGTCCGGTATTCCGGTCGCGACCGTCGCGATCGACGGCGCCGTGAACGCCGCGACGCTCGCCGTCCAGATCCTGAGCGTATACGACGAGGGTCTTTGTAAAAAGTCGGACGAATTCCGCCTGAAAAACGCAGAAAAGGTCTTGTCGAAGAACGCCGCGATCGAGAAACAATATAACTTATAAACAAAACCGCAGGGATATACCGCCTGCGGTTTTTTATACAATAAAAATCCCGAAAGGGTAGGAGGGGAATTATGTTGGAAAAGAAAGAGCAACTGTACGAAGGCAAGGCGAAGAAAGTGTTTGCGACGAACGATCCTGATCTCGTTATCGTTTCGTATAAAGACGACGCGACCGCTTTTAACGGCGTTAAGAGGGGAACGATCGTCGGAAAAGGCGTCGTCAACAATCGAATGAGCAACTATCTGATGGAAAAGCTCGAAAAGGAAGGAATTCCCACGCACTACGTCAAGGAATTGAACGAGCGCGAGACCGCGGTCAAAAAGGTCTCCATCGTTCCTTTGGAAGTCATCGTTCGCAACATCGCGGCGGGCTCTCTTTCCAAGCGTCTCGGACTTCCCGAAGGGACTCCGATGAAGCGCACCGTCCTCGAATACTGCTATAAATGCGACGCGCTGGACGATCCGATGGTCAACGAATACCATATTCTCGCGATGGAGTACTGCACCGAGGAAGAGCTCAAAACCATCGCCGATATGGCGCTTAAAATCAATGCGTTTCTCGTTAAGTACTTCGCTTCGATCAACGTCGAACTCGTCGACTTCAAACTCGAATTCGGAAAGACTTCGGACGGGAAGATCGTCCTCGCGGACGAGATTTCTCCCGATACCTGCCGCTTCTGGGACGCGACCACGCACGAAAAGCTCGACAAGGATCGTTTCAGAAGAGATATGGGCGGCGTAGAGGATGCTTACAAAGAAATGATGAAGAGGGTTCTCGGTTAACCGGAACGGGAGGATTGTTAAAATGGGCGCTTTTTTCGGAGTGGTGTCCAAAGAAGATTGTATTTGCGACGTTTTCTTCGGTACGGATTATCATTCGCACCTCGGAACGAAACTCGGCGGACTCGTCGCGGCGGATCCCGCGCGCGGACTGCAACGCAAGATCCATAATTTGGGGAACGCACCCTTTCGGACGAAATTCGAGCATATTTTCGATGAAATGAAGGGGAACGCGGCGATCGGCGTCATCAGCGATTACGATCCGCAACCCCTTTTGATCCGCTCCCATCTCGGGACGTACGCGATCTGCTTCGTCGGCGTTATCAATAATGCGGACGAGCTCGTCAAGCGGCATCTTGCCGAGGGCGGTTTGTTTTCCGCCGCTTCGGGAGGCGAGATCAATTCGATCGAACTCATCGCCGCGCTGATCAACCGCAAATCGAACTTCATCGACGGGTTGAATTACGCGCGAAACGAGATTGAAGGAACGGCGAATATCCTCGTCCTGAAAGAGGATGGTACGCTTCTCGCCGCGCGCGACAGAATGGGGCGGCTTCCGATCTTGGTCGGAAAGAAAGAGGACGCTTACTGCGTCGCTTTCGAGTCGTTCGCCTATCAAAAACTCGGTTACAAAGATTATTCCGAGCTCGGTCCGAACGAGATCGCGGCGATCACCGCGGACGGCGTTACGAGATTGCAGGCTCCCGGAGAGGATATGCGGATCTGCTCCTTCCTTTGGACGTATTACGGCTACCCGACTTCCTGTTACGAAGGCGTAAACGTCGAGGAAATGCGGTATCGCAACGGCGAGATTATGGCGAAGGAAGATAAAGCGCGGGGAACCGCCGTCGACGTGGATTATATCTGCGGCGTGCCCGATTCGGGAACGCCCCACGCGATCGGGTATTCCAACGAGAGCCATATTCCTTTCGCGCGCCCCTACATCAAATACACGCCGACTTGGTCGAGGAGCTTTTTGCCGAATAACCAAGTCGATCGCAACAAGATCGCGAAGATGAAGCAGATCCCCGTCCGCCAGCTGATCAAGGATAAGAGCCTTTTATTCGTGGACGACTCGATCGTCCGCGGAACGCAGCTGCGCGAAACGGTCGAATTTCTGTATGAGAACGGCGCGAAAGCCGTCCATATGCGTTCGGCGTGTCCCCCGATCATGTTCGGCTGCAAATATCTGAATTTCTCCCGCGCGACGAGCGATATGGAACTCATAACGCGCAGGGTCATTATGGAACTCGAAGGGGAAGAGGGCTTTAAGCACCTTGACGAGTACAGCGACGCGACGACCGAGCGCGGCAAGAAGATGCGCAAAGCGATCTGCGATAAATTCGGATTCGAATCGCTGGAATTCCAGTCCATCGAAGGAATGGAAGAAGCGATCGGGATCTCCCCTTGCAAACTCTGCACCTATTGCTGGAACGGAAAAGAATAAGAAAAGGAGAAGATAATGAAGAGTTTTTCCGAAAGTTACAAAGAAGCGGGCGTCGATATCACTGCGGGCTACAAAGCCGTCGAACTGATGAAAAAGCATATCGCGAGGACGATGACCGGCGGCGCCGACCAAATCGGCGGATTCGGCGGTTTGTTTTCCCTCGATCTGACGGGATACGCCCATCCCGTTCTCGTGTCGGGTACGGATGGCGTCGGCACCAAACTCAAACTCGCGTTTTTGCAGGATAAGCACGACACGGTCGGTATCGACTGCGTCGCGATGTGCGTGAACGACGTAATCTGCTGCGGCGCGAAACCCCTGTTTTTCCTCGATTACATCGCGTGTGGGAAAAACGTTCCCGAACGCATCGCCGAGATCGTCTCGGGCGTGGCGGAAGGTTGCGTCCAATCCGGAAGCGCTTTGATCGGCGGCGAGACCGCCGAAATGCCCGGTTTTTACCCCGAGGACGAATACGATCTCGCGGGGTTCTCGGTCGGCATCGTCGAGCGCGATAAAGTCATCGATAAGACCGCGATGAAGGAAGGCGACGTCATGATCGCGCTTCCGTCCTCCGGCGTTCATTCGAACGGATTCTCGCTCGTTCGCAAGGTCTTCGACGTGGAAAACAGCGACTTAAACGTCCGTTATCCCGAACTCGGCGGGAAGAACCTCGGCGAGACCCTTCTGACTCCGACGAGGATCTACGTCAAGCCGATGCTTGCCCTGTTCGACGCGGTCAAGGTCAAGGGCGTCTCCCATATCACCGGCGGCGGCTTCTTCGAGAATATGCCCCGTTCGATCCCCAAAGGACTCGGCGTCGAGATCAAAAAAGAGGACGTTCGCGTTCTCCCGATCTTCAAACTCATCCAAGAAAAGGGCAACGTCCCCGAAAGAGATATGTTCAACACCTTTAATATGGGCGTCGGGATGAGCGTCGTCGTCGAAAAACAGGACGTCGACAAAGCGCTCGCCGTCTTGAAAGAAGAAGGCGTGGACGCGTACGTCGTCGGAAAGATCATCCGTTCGGAAGACGGAGTGGTCTTGTTATGAAGAAAGCGAAGATCGCCGTCCTCGTCTCGGGCGGCGGCACCAACCTGCAAGCGCTTCTCGACGCGGAAAAGAGCGGCGCGCTCCACAGCGGAACGATCGCGCTCGTCCTTTCGAACAAGCCGAACGCATACGCGCTCGTTCGCGCGGCGAACGCCGGCGTGGAAACGGTCGTCGTCGAGAAAAAAGATCCCGCGACCTTCGAGCAGCGGATCGCGGAAGAGCTTGAAAAACGCTCGATCGATCTCGTCGTCCTCGCGGGCTTTATGGTGATTCTGTCCAAGAATTTCACCGATCGCTACCGAGAGCGCATTTTGAACGTCCACCCGTCCCTGATCCCTTCTTTTTGCGGGGAGGGGTTTTACGGGCTGAAAGTCCACGAAGCCGCGCTTAAAAAAGGCGTAAAAGTAACGGGAGCCACCGTCCATTTCGTAAACGAGATTCCGGACGGCGGGCGCATCGTGATGCAGAAAGCGGTGGAAGTAAAAGAAGGAGATACGCCCGAGATCTTGCAAAGACGGGTTATGGAAGAAGCGGAGTGGAAGATCTTGCCCGCTTCCTGTGAAATTGTCAGCAAAAAAATATCGGAGGAGAAAAAATGAACGTCTACGAAACGAAAGACATCGGAGAACTGATCTCCGGCAACCCCTACGTCGGCAGAGGGATCGTCGTCGGCAAGAGCAAAAACGGGAAAGCCGTCGCCGCTTATTTCATTATGGGTAGAAGCGCGAACAGCCGCAACCGCGTCTTTACCGAGAAGAACGGCGAAGTCTTTACCGAGCCTTTCGACGCGAGCAAAGTCGAAGATCCCAGCTTGATTATTTACGCGGCGATCCGCAGATTCGAAGATAGACTCATCGTCACGAACGGCGACCAGACCGACACGATCTATAATGGACTGAAAGAGGGAAAATGCTTCTCGTCCGCATTGAAAGCGAGAGAATTCGAACCGGACGGACCGAACTTTACGCCGCGTATCAGCGCGATGCTTACCCTCGGAACCCCCTTCTCCTATAAGATGAGCATTTTGAAATCGGCGGACGAAAAAGGTTCGGCTTGCAACCGCTTTACCTTCGACTACGAGCCGATCGACGGCGTCGGCCATTTTCTTCATACCTACGTCACCGACGGGAATCCGATCCCGACCTTCCAAGGCGAGCCCGAGCGCGTCCTGATCCCCGATTCCATCGACGAATTTACCGAGACGCTTTGGAACGCGTTGAACGAACAAAACAAGATCTCCCTTTACGTCCGCTATATCGACCTCGCGACGGGAAAGGAAGAAAACCGCATGATCAATAAAAACAAATAAGAGGTAACCATGAAAGAATTCGAATTGAAATACGGATGCAACCCCAACCAAAAACCCGCGCGTATCTTTATGGAAAACGGCGCGGATCTCCCCATCGAGATCCTTTCCGGTCGGCCCGGATATATCAATTTTTTGGACGCTTTCAACTCTTGGCAACTCGTAAAAGAGATCAAGGAAGCGACCGGGAAATGCGCGGCGACTTCGTTTAAGCACGTTTCTCCGACTTCCGCCGCGATCGGCAGGAAGCTTTCGGACAAACTCAAAAAAGCCTGTTTCGTGGATGATATCGAAGGGCTGGACGATTCTCCGCTCGCTTGCGCCTACGCTCGCGCCCGAGGCACGGACAGAATGAGCTCTTTCGGCGATTGGATCGCGCTTTCGGACGAATGCGATTTGACGACCGCAAAGATCATCGCGAGAGAGGTCAGCGACGGCGTGATCGCGCCTTCTTACGCGCCCGACGCTTTGGAACTTTTGAAGACCAAAAGGAAAGGCGCCTATAATATCGTCAAGATCGATCCTTCCTACGTTCCGCAGGAGAGAGAAAGGAAGCAGGTTTTCGGCATTACCTTCGAGCAGGGCAGAAACAATTTCAAGATCAATAAAGAGCTTTTGACGAATATCGTCACGAAGAATAAAGATCTTCCCGCCGACAAAGCGGAAGATATGATCATCGCGCTGATTACGCTCAAATATACCCAGTCCAACTCCGTCTGCTTCGCGGTGGACGGGCAGGCGATCGGCGTCGGCGCGGGGCAGCAATCGAGGATCCATTGCACCCGTCTCGCCGCGAGCAAAGCCGATCTTTGGCATTTGAGACAGCACGAGAAAGTGCTCGGATTGGTCTTCGCGGAGGGGGTGGGTCGCCCGGATAAAAACAATATCATCGACCTTTATCTTTCGGACGTGGACAGCGAGGACGTCCTCGGCGACGACGTTTGGAAAAAGTATTTCGCGGTTCGCCCCGAGCCCTTTACCCGCGCGGAAAAGGACTCCTATCTTTCTACGATCAAGGGCGTTACGCTCGCCAGCGACGCGTTCTTCCCCTTCTTCGATAATATCGAAAAGGCAGCGAAAAGCGGCGTGACGTACGTTTGCGAGCCGGGCGGTTCGATCCGCGACGATCTCGTTATCGAGGCGGCGGATCGCCACGGAATGGTCATGGCGTTTACGGGAATGCGCCTTTTCCACCATTGATAAAAGAGGAGAAAACTATGGATATACTCGTCGTAGGCGGCGGCGGAAGGGAACACGCCATCGTCAAAGCGCTGAAAAAAAGTCCGCGCGTGGGCGCGATTTACGCGCTCCCCGGTAACGGAGGGATGAAAGAGGCGATCACGGTCGCGATCGGCGCGAAAGAACTCGATAAGATCGTCGAATTCGCGCTCGCGCATAAGATCGATTACGCCGTCGTCGCGCCGGACGATCCCCTCGTCCTCGGGCTTGTGGATCGCCTGACCGAGGTCGGGATTCCCTGCTTCGGTCCGAACAAAAGAGCGGCGATCATCGAGGGAAGCAAAGCGTTTTCCAAGGATCTTATGAAAAAGTACAACATCCCGACGGCAAACTATCAAACCTTTACCGATCGGGACGAAGCGGTCGCATACCTGAAAGGGCAGAGCTATCCGATCGTCGTTAAGGCGGACGGGCTCGCGCTCGGAAAGGGCGTCATCATCGCGGGGACGGAAGAAGAAGCCGTCGCCGCCGTCGATTCGATGATGAAAGACCGCGTCTTCGGCGACAGCGGAAAAGAAGTCGTCATCGAAGAGTTTTTGACGGGGCCCGAGGTCTCGGTCTTGGCGTTTACGGACGGAAAAACCGTCGTCCCGATGGTTTCCTCGATGGATCATAAGCGCGCTTTGGACGGCGACAAAGGATTAAATACCGGCGGGATGGGAACGATCGCGCCCAATCCTTACTACACGGACGAGATCGCGAAGGTTTGCATGGAGACCATCTTCCTGCCGACGATCGACGCGATGAATAAGGAAGATAGGACTTTCCGCGGTTGCTTGTACTTCGGATTGATGCTGACGCCGAACGGACCCAAAGTCATCGAGTATAACTGCCGCTTCGGCGATCCCGAAACGCAGGTCGTCTTGCCCCTTCTCGAAAGCGATCTTTTGACCGTGATGACGGCGACGACGAACGGAACGCTTGATCAAACGGAAGTCGCGTTCAAGAAAGAATGCGCTTGTTGCGTGATTATGGCGTCGGAAGGGTATCCCGTTTCGTATAAAAAGGGATTCCCGATCACCCTCGAATCGGACGAGGGCGTCTATTTTGCGGGCGTGAAGGAAGAAGACGGAAAACTTCTGACGAACGGCGGGCGCGTCTTGGGCTATACCGCCACCGCGCCTACGCTCGAAGAAGCGATCGCGCTTGCCTATAAAGGCGTGAAAACGATCCGCTTCGAAAACGCGTTTTATCGCAAAGATATCGGCAAGAGAGCGCTTGCCGCAAAGGAGAAATAATATGGTTTTTCGTGTATACGTTGAGAAGAATCCCGGTTTGGATAACGAAGCGAGAGCGCTCGCGGATGAGATCCGTACTTTGTATGGGATCGGCGGATTAAAGAGCGTTCGCCTTCTGAACCGTTACGACGTGGAAAACGTGTCGGAAGAATTGTTCGAAAAAGGCGTTCGCATGGTCTTTTCCGAGCCTCAACTCGATCGCACGTTCGCGGAAATTCCCGCGGGCGCGGACGCCGTCTTCGCCGTCGAGTTCCTTCCCGGGCAATTCGATCAGCGCGCCGATTCGGCGGCGCAATGCTTGCAGATCCTTTCCTGCGGCGACAAGCCGACCGTTCGCACGGCGAAAGTCTATCTTCTCGAAGGCGACCTGACGAAAGAAGAGATTGCCACCGTTAAAAAGTACGTCATTAACCCCGTCGAGGCGAGAGAAGCCTCGCTCGATAAACCGTCCTCCCTTGCGGCGGAAAGCGGCGAAGTCGAAAAGGTCAAGGTCGTAAAAGGCTTTCGCGAGTTCGACGGAGAAAAGCTCAAAGCGTTCGTCGCGGATTTTTCTCTCGCGATGGATGCGGACGACGCCGCGTTTTGCCGCGATTATTTCCGCAAAGAAGGGAGAGATCCCTCGGTAACGGAGATTAAAATGATCGACACCTATTGGTCCGACCATTGCCGGCACACGACTTTCTTGACGACCGTCGATTCGATCTCTTTCTCCGATCCCGCGATCCAAAAGACCTACGAAAACTATTTGGCGGATCGCGAAAAGACGGGGACGAAAAAGCCCGTCACCCTGATGAATATCGCGACGCTCGCGGCGAAAGTCCTGAAAAAGAAAGGGCTTTTGGATAAGCTCGACGAATCCGAAGAGATCAACGCCTGCACCGTTAAGATCGAGATCGAAGCGGACGGCAAAAAAGAGCCGTGGCTCCTTCTTTTCAAAAACGAAACGCATAATCACCCGACGGAGATCGAGCCGTTCGGCGGCGCGGCGACCTGCATCGGCGGCGCGATCCGCGATCCGCTTTCCGGCAGAAGCTACGTCTACGCGGCGATGCGCGTAACGGGCGCGGGCGATCCGACCGTCCCCGTCTCGGAGACGATCAAAGGAAAACTCCCTCAACTCAAACTCGTTCGCACGGCGGCGGCGGGCTATTCCTCTTACGGAAACCAGATCGGGCTCGCGACCGGAATGGTGGATGAGATCTATCACCCCGGTTACGTTGCGAAGCGTATGGAGATCGGCGCGGTCATCGCGGCGGCTCCGCAAGAGAACGTCCGAAGGGAACGCCCCGAAAAAGGCGACGTCGTCATCTTGATCGGCGGCAGGACGGGGCGCGACGGGATCGGCGGCGCGACGGGTTCTTCCAAAGCGCATACCTCGCGTTCGGTCGAAAAGAGCGGCGCGGAAGTGCAAAAAGGAAACGCGCCCGAAGAAAGAAAATTACAGCGTTTGTTCCGCAGGACGGACGCTTGCCGCATGATCAAGCGTTGCAACGATTTCGGCGCGGGCGGCGTCTCCGTCGCGATCGGCGAACTTGCGGACGGGCTGGATATCGATCTCGCGCTGGTCCCGAAGAAGTACGAAGGTTTGGACGGGACGGAACTCGCGATTTCGGAATCGCAGGAGAGAATGGCGGTCGTCGTCGCGAAAGAGGACGAGGCGCGCTTTATCCGCATCGCAAACGAAGAAAACCTCGAAGCGACCGCCGTCGCGGTCGTTACGGACGAGGGCAGGCTCAGGATGCGCTGGAACGGCGACTTGATCGTCGATATCAGCCGCGAATTTTTGAATTCGAACGGCGCGGAAAAGCATATCGACGTCGAAGTCAAGAAAGCGGAACCCTTCGAAAAGAGCGTTCCCGCGTCTTTCCGCGAAGGGATGCTTTCCCTTGCGTCCGACCTCAACGTCTGCTCCAAGCGCGGGCTTTCCGAGCGTTTCGACTCCACGATCGGCGCGGGCACCGTCCTGATGCCGTTCGGCGGAAAATATCAGCGTACTCCGATTCAAGCGATGGTGCATAAGATCTCGGTCGAAAAGAAGCATACCGACGATTGTTCCTTTATGTCTTGGGGCTATAATCCCTTCGTTACCGAGAAAAGCCCGTATCACGGCGCGTATCTCGCCGTCGTGGAGAGCCTCTGCAAACTCGTCGCGACGGGCGCGGATCTTTCGGACACCTATCTGACCTTCCAAGAATATTTCGAGAAACCGATGCGCGATCCGAAGCGCTGGGGTAAACCCGCCGCCGCGCTCCTCGGCGCCTATCAAGCCCAACTCGATTACGGTATCGCAGCGATCGGAGGAAAGGATTCGATGAGCGGCAGTTTCGAAAAGATGGACGTTCCGCCCACCCTCGTTTCCTTCGCGGTGACGACGGGGAAGACGGAAAACGTCGTCTCGAACGAATTCAAGAAAGCGGGACATTTTAGCGTCTTGCTCGCTCCCGATTACGAGGGCGGGCTTCCCACGCCGCAGTCGGTGAAGCGCATCGCGGAGAATGTGAACGCGCTTTGCCGCGCGGGAAAAGTCTTTGCCGCCTACACCCCGACCTATGGCGGAGTCGCGGAAACGATCGCCAAAATGAGCCTCGGAAACGGGTTCGGGTTCCGCTTTGAGAATGGGCTTGCGCTCGAAACGTTGTTCGGATACCGTTACGGCGCGTTCGTCCTCGAAACGGACGACAGATCGGTGGGGACGCTCCTCGGCGAGATCACCGAAGACGGCGCCTTTACGTTCGGTTCCGAAAAAGTCGCGTTGAAGGAATTCGACGCTTCTTACGAAGGACGGCTCGAAAAGGTCTATCCCTGCTTGGAAAAAGAAAACTGCGAGACCTACGAAACGATCTCCTATACCGAAGGCGGCGCGGCGGCTCCCTCGATCAAAGTCGCGAAGCCCAAAGTCCTGATTCCCGTTTTCCCGGGAACGAATTGTGAGTATGACACCGCGAAAGCGCTTTCGGACGCAGGCGCGGACGCGGAGATCTTCGTCGTCCGCAATCTGACGCCTTCCGACATCGCAAAGAGCGTAGAGGATTTCGCTTCGGCGGTCAAGAGCGCGCAAATGATCTTCGTTCCGGGAGGTTTCTCGGGCGGCGACGAGCCGGACGGCTCCGGGAAATTCATCAAAGCGTTCTTTTTGAGCGACGCGGTCAGACGGGAAGTCAACGCGCTTTTGAAAAAACGCGACGGGCTCATCGGCGGCATTTGCAACGGGTTCCAAGCGCTCATCAAACTCGGACTCGTTCCTTACGGAGAGATTACCGACACGAAAGAGACCGATCCGACTTTGACGTTCAACACGATCGGCAGACACCAATCCAAACTCGTCCGTATTCGCGTCGCTTCGAATCGATCCCCGTGGCTCAGCCTCGTCAACGTCGGCGACGTGTTCACCGTCCCGATTTCTCACGGCGAAGGTCGCTTTATGGCGAGCGACGAAACCGTCCGAGAACTCATCAAAAACGGGCAGATCGCGACGCAGTACGTCGATTTCGACGGGAAGGCGACTTCGGATATCCGCTTTAATCCCAACGATTCCGTTCTCGCGATCGAGGGTATTACTTCGCCCGACGGCAGAGTCTTCGGGAAAATGGGGCATAGCGAAAGGATAGGGAGCGGACTTTATAAGAACGTCCCGGGCGAATTCGATATGAAGATCTTCCGCTCGGCTGTGAAGTACTTTTCATAAGAAAGAAAAAAGAGAATAAAAAAGGTCGCTCGTTCGATGAAGAGCGACCTTTTTTCGTTTGAGGTCTTTCTTTATACTTTGATTCCGACTTTTTCGTTCAGGTCGCTCGCGTTCGCTTCGAGGACGGGGCGCACGACGTTTTCCAAAAAGTCTTCGGTTTGCGATTCGGCGCATCCGATAAAGGAATTGTCCGACAAAACTTTTTCGGCTTCTTCTTTCGTCAGGCGGAAAGCTTCGTCCGCGATGATCTTCTCCAAGACGTCGTTATCCTTGCCTTCGAGTTTGATCTCTTTCGCGGTTTGGACGGAGTGTTTGCGGATCGCTTCGTGTAAGGTCTGGCGGTCGCCGCCTTTCTCCACGCAGTACATCAAAATGTTTTCGGTCGCCATAAACGGAAGCTCTTCTTTGAGATGTTTCTCGGCGACTTTCGGATAGACGTTTCCGCCTTGGACGACGTTGATATAAAGGGAGAGGATCGCGTCGATCGCGAGGAAAGCTTCGGGGATCGAGATGCGGCGGTTCGCCGAATCGTCCAGCGTGCGCTCGAACCATTGCGACGCGGCGGTGATCGCGGGGTTCATCAGATCCGCCATAACGTAGCGCGAGAGGGAAGCGATCCTTTCGGAACGCATGGGGTTTCTCTTGTACGCCATCGCGGAAGATCCGACTTGCCCGGACTCGAAGGGTTCGTCGAACTCTTTGAGATGCGACAAAAGGCGAATGTCGGAAGAGAATTTGGACGCGCTTTGCGCGATCCCGGAAAGGACGGAAAGGATGAAGAAATCGACTTTGCGGGAATAGGTCTGTCCGGACACGTCGTAGGTATCCTTAAAGCCCATCTTTTCCGCGATCTTTTTATCGAGGAGTTTCGCTTTTTCTTTGTCGCCCTCGAAAAGGGTCAAAAAACTCGCCGCCGTCCCCGTCGTCCCTTTGCAACCGAGCAGGCGCAGATTGTCGAGCTGAAAATCGAGGTTTTCGAGATCGAAAAGAAGGTCTTGGAGCCAAAGGGTCGCGCGCTTGCCGACGGTCGTCGGTTGCGCCGCTTGGAAATGGGTGAAGGCGAGCGTTTGAACGGACTTATTCTTTTCCGCGAAATCATACAGGCTTTTCATACAGGTCAAAAGCAGTTTGCGGATGCGCAAAAGCCCTTCTTTCATAACGATGAGGTCGGTATTGTCGCAGACGTAGCAGGAGGTCGCGCCGAGGTGGATAATGGGCTTCGCCGTCGGGCAGACGTCGCAGAAGGCTTTGATATGCGCCATGACGTCGTGACGGAGATCCTTTTCGTAGCGCGCGGCTTTTTCGTAGTCGATATCGTAGAGGTGGGCTTTCATCTCCGCGATCTGCGCGTCGGTGATGTCGAGCCCGAGCTCTTTTTCGCTTTCGGCGAGAGCCACCCAAAGCTTTCTCCAAGTGGAGAATTTTTTGTCCGCGGAAAAAAGGCGGCGCATCTCTTCGCTTGCGTAGCGGGTATTCAGCGGATTTTCGTAAAACTCGTTCATAATCGCCTCCGATTTCGATCTCTCGTTTTATAAAAACGAGCGGATCTTTCTGTTTTTAATTGTATAGGCTTTTCCCCGTTTTTGTCAATCGTATGCCGCCTATTTTGTCCCCGAAAGCCCGATCGCCCGTTTTCGAACCGAATTGCCGTGAGACGCTTGCAAAAACGTGCGTTCGCATTGTATAATTTCGCTTAGAAAACAAAGGAGAATCTTATGAAAATCACCAAGACGATCCCCGCTTTCAAAGATTATATTTGGGGCGGCGAAAAACTCAAAAAGGAATTCAATAAAAAGACCGATCTCGCGCGCGTCGCGGAAGCGTGGGAACTCGCCGCGCATAAGGACGGGACGAGCGGCTTCGAGGGGGAGAACTTCGATCTCGCGTATCTTTTCGAGAATCAAAAAGAACTCGTCGGCAAAAAAGCCGCGGCGTTCGAGCGTTTCCCGATGATCGTAAAACTCATCGACGCCCGCGACAATCTCTCCGTTCAGGTCCACCCGAGCGACGCTTACGCGCTCGCGAACGAGAATTCCTACGGTAAGACCGAGATGTGGTACGTCGCGGAAGCGGAAGAGGGCGCGGGGCTGTACGTCGGCTTCAAGCGCGACTTGACCGAAGAGGAATTCTGCGATCTGATCCGCGAGAACCGCTTGCAGGAAGTCTTGAATTTCATCCCCGTAAAACCCGGAGAGTGGTACTTTATCGAAGCCGGCACGGTGCACGCGATCGGAAAGGGCGTCGTCATCGCCGAAGTCCAGCAAAACAGCAATCTGACCTATCGCTTATACGATTACGGTCGCGTCGGCGCGGACGGGAAGCCCCGCGAGTTGCACGTCGAGAAAGGAAAAAAGGTTTCTTCTCTGAAAGCCTACGCGCCCGATAAGAGGACTTCTTGCGAGTATTTCTCCTGCGAAAGTTTTTCTTTCAAGGGCGAGAAAAAACTTTTCGCGGACGAAGACAGCTTCGTCGCGATCCTGATCCTCTTCGGTTCGTTTGAGACGGAAGGGAAGACCTACCGAAAAGGCGACACGGTTTTCGTTCCCGCGGGCTACGGAGCTTTTACCCTTTCGGGAGAGGCGAACGCGATCGCGATCCGCATCTGATATGACGCGGCGCAAGGGCGAACCCTTCAAACTCTATAACAAAAGGGTCGTTCCTCTCGTCGCAGTCTTTTTCATTCTCGGGATCTATACCGTTAAACTTTCGGCGGCAGTCGGGGCGATTACGTTCGCCTGCGCCGCCGTTTTTCTTTTTCTTCTCGTTCGGGCGAAGTCTTTGACGGCGCGCGAAGCGATCGTCCTCGCGGCGTTTGCGATCCTCGGTTTCGCGCTCGCCTTTTCTTCGTTTACCCTCTATAACGAGTACGGACTCAAAGGCGTAAAGGAGATCCGTTGCCGCGTAACGGAAGTCTCGGTCAAAGAAGATACGGAAAACGAAGGAGAACTTCTCTATTCCGTCGTGGCGGACTCGATCACCTGTAACGGAAAACGGGAGAGCGGAAAGATTTCCTTTCGGACGGCGCGGGAAATGGCGGTCGGCGATCGGGTTGCGGTGACGGGGAAGATCCGCATCCGCAAACTCTCGTTGGACAGCGTCTTTTCCGCGATGCAGTATCGGGTCGGCGCGAAATACGCGATGGACGATCCCTTCGTCGAATCTCGGGAGAGCGGACGCGCTCCGCTTTCTTATTCGATCCGCCGAAAGACGCTGGAAGTTCTTACGCGCTCGGAAGGGGATCGGGCGGGTTCTTTTACCTACGCGATGCTGTTCGGCGATTCCTCCGAAATGCAAAAAGAGGATAAGACGGCGATGCGCGCGATCGGCGTGGCGCACGTCTTTGCGGTCAGCGGACTGCACGTCGGCGTGCTTTCCGCCGCGATCCTGTTTCTTTTGAAGAAACTGCGGGCGAAAAATTGGGTCCTATTCTTTTCGATGCTTCCGATCCTCGGCTTTTACTCTTACGTTTGCGGTTTTACGCCTTCCGTTCTTCGCGCTTCGATCATGGTATTGCTGTCGCTTGCGGCAAACGCGCTCGGAATGCGTTACGATGGATTGTCTTCCGTCTCTTTCGCCGCGATCGCGATCCTTCTTTTCAAACCGCTGTATCTCTTCGATCTGAGTTTTATCCTGAGCTTTCTGTCCGTCCTCGGAATCTTGTCTCTTTCCCGTCCGTTGGAGCGGATCTTCCTTCGGCATAAGATGCGCCGTTCTCTCGCGCAATCGCTCGCGGTGTCGCTCGCCACTTCGATCGCGATCGCTCCCGTCTCCGCCGTCGCTTTCGGAAAGATCACGTTTATGGGGATCGTAATGAACCTCGTCGTCGTCCCGCTCGCGTCCGTAACGTACGTCGCGTCTCTCGTGTCCGTCTTGTTGACGTTCGTCTATTCGGGCTTCGGCGCGCTCTTCGAGGTCGTCCGATTTCTCCCGCTTTTTATCGCCGAGCTCAGCGTCCGCGCGAGCGAACTCGGGAAACCGCAGAGCTACGTTTTTTCCGCGGTCGAGATCGCCGTCTATTACGCCGCGCTCCTCTTCGCAGGCAATTATTCTCTCGCGAGCAGGAAGACGAAACTCATCGCGGCGGGATCGGTCGCCTGCGTCATGCTCGCGCTGATCCTCGCGTAAGGATTCGGAGCGCTTTTCTTCGGAAATCCCGAAAATTTTTTCGAATGGCTTTCAGAATTTTATTCTCATTCGTTTGACATCGTAGCGGGGATTCTTTATAATGGCATTTGTTTAGGAAAAATAAACTTTTAATTTAGTATCGGTAGAGACGCAAAACTCGGAGTTTATTTTTACGAAACCAAAGAAAAGGAGCGAAAAAGAATGGAGATCGGCGTTAAAATCAAAGCGCTAAGACTCAAAAACAATCTGACGCAGGAAGAGCTTGCGGATCGCTGCGAACTTACGAAAGGCTTTATCAGTCAGCTGGAAAACGACCTCGCGAATCCTTCGATCGACACGCTCGGCGATATCCTCGTCGTCCTCGGGAGCAACCTCGGCGAGTTTTTCCAAAACGAGGAGAGCGACGCCGTCGTCTTCCACAAAGAAGACTATTTTTCCAAGGATTACGGCGACAGCGTGACGACTTGGCTTGTCCCGTCCGCGCAGAAAAACGCGATGGAGCCCATTCTCCTCGATTTGAACGAGAAGGGCGCGTCGGAGACCGATATGCCGCACGAGGGCGAAGAATTCGGCTTCGTCGTCGCGGGAAAGATCAAACTGACCGTCGGTCGCCGCTCGTTTACCGTGGAGAAAGGTGAAACCTTTTATTACAAAGCGGATAAAAAGCATTCGATCGAAAACGTAACGGACAAGAAAGCCACCGTGTTGTGGATATCCTGCCCGCCCAATTTTTAAGAAGGAAGAAGAAAGAAATGAACGAATCGGAGAAAAAGCGCGCGATCGTAAGCGGGAAAGAAAATCCCGCGGCGTCCGTCCCCTCGCAAAAGAAGGGCGAAAACATCATTGAGATTAAAGGGATCACGAAAGTCTTTGACGGCGTCACCGTTTTGGACGATCTGAGTCTCGGGATCAAGAGAGGGCAATTCGTGACCCTTCTCGGTCCTTCGGGGTGCGGAAAGACGACCCTTTTGCGCTTGATCGCCGGTTTCGAGACGCCGACGGAGGGCGAGATCTATATCGAAGGAACGCCGATTACTAGCATTCCTCCCTTTAAGCGCCCGGTCAACACCGTCTTCCAAAAGTACGCGCTTTTCCCCCATTTGAACGTTTTCAAAAACGTCGCGTTCGGTCTGAAACTCAAAAAGGTCGCGGATTCTTCCAAAAAGAGCGGCTATCGTAAGTACACGAAAGAGGAGATCGCGGAAAAAGTAAACAACGCGTTAAGGCTCGTCGGCCTCGCCGATTACGGTCACCGCGACGTCAATTCTTTGTCGGGCGGTCAGCAGCAGCGCGTCGCGATCGCGCGCGCCATCGTCTGCGAGCCCAAAGTCCTTCTTTTGGACGAGCCTCTCGGCGCGCTCGATCTCAAAATGAGAAAAGAGATGCAGATCGAGCTGAAAAAGATGCATCAGGATCTCGGCATCACCTTTATCTTCGTTACGCACGATCAAGAGGAGGCCCTGACGATGAGCGACGTCGTCGTCGTTATGAATGACGGCGTGATCCAGCAGATCGCCCGCCCGAAGAAGATCTACGACGAGCCTAAGAACGCTTTCGTGGCGGACTTCATCGGCGAGTCGAATATCTTTTCCGGCGTTATGGAAAAAGACTTTACGGTCGCTTTCCTCGGAAAGAAACTCAAATGCGTGGATAAGGGCTTCGAAAAGAACGAAAAGGTGGACGTCGTCATTCGCCCCGAAGATATCGTCATCACGACGGGCGAAGGGAAAGGCGATTTCGACGGCGAAGTTCTGACGACCGTTTTCAAAGGCACCTATTACGAAATGGAAGTTTTGGCTTCCGACTATGAGTTTACCGTCCAATCGCAAAAGGAATTTCTCCCCGGGCAAAAGGTCTCCTTGGGGATCCAACCGGACAGCATCCATATTATGAAAAAGATCCTGACGATCAATAAGTATATCGGGCGCGTGACGGGCGAGAATTACGTCTCTTTCTGCGGCGGCGAGTTCGAGATCCCGACCGAGGGATTCGAGACGGGCGACGACGTCCTCGTCTACGTCCCGTTCAATGCGGTCGATCTTACGGACGACGAAGAGGACGGCGTGATCGGCGCGAGCGTTACGCAGAGCCTTTATAAAGGAACCTATTATCAAGTTCAGGTCTATACCGATACGGACGAGGACTTTTATATCGACACCGCGGACGAGTGGGATATGGACGACCGCGTCGGCGTCACGATCGACGGAAGCAAAGTCCGCCTCGAAAAGTACGACCCCGAAGAAGAAAACGCGGAGGAAGCGAAATGAAAAAAGGAAAGGCAAAAGTCTTTCGCCCGACGGCGTTTTCATTTCCCTATCTTGCGGTCACGCTCGTCTTCGTCATCGTGCCCTTGATCTTGGTTTTGATCTATGCGTTCCGCGGGGACGACGGCGGTTTTACTCTTCAAAATTTCCGCCTTGTTTTCACCGAGAAAGAGACCCTGCGCCAGCTCGGGCAGACGATCGGCATCGCGGCGCTTTCGACTTTTATTTGCCTTTTGATCGCGTATCCCGTGGCGTACGTCCTCGCGTCCGAACCTTTTAAGAAGATGGCGATCCTCGCGCTTTTATTCATCATCCCGATGTGGATCAACTTTATGCTTCGTATCTTCGCGCTGCAATCCCTTCTCGTCGTGATGGGGATCCGCAAGAGTTTCGGCGCGGCGGTCGTCGGTATGGTCTACGATTTCTTTCCCTATATGCTGCTCCCGATTTACACCGTCCTTTCCAATATGGATAAAAGCTACGTCGAAGCGTCGAACGACCTCGGCGCGAATCCGTTTCGCACCTTTTTCAAGGTCACGCTTCCTTTGTCGCTTCCCGGCGTCATCAGCGGGATCAGCATGATGTTTATGCCGATTTTCAGCTCGTACGCCATTACCAAAATGATGGGTGATATGAACACGACCGTCATCGGCGCGAAGATCGCGAGTTTGTTTGAAAATCAAAACTACGGGAATTACGGCTACGGTTCCGCGCTGTCGTTCATCCTCTTGTTGATCGTTCTCGCCGTTATGGTGATCAGTTCGGCTTTGATGAAACGGACGTCGAAAGCGCCCGTTAAAGGAGGGAAAGCGTAATGAAAAAGCGTTTCGGGCTCTCCTTTATCGTTAAAAGCTTGATCTTGCTCGTCGTCCTCGTCGCAATCTATCTTCCCTTGATCATGATCGTCGTCTATTCGTTCAGCACGTCGCAGTCGGTGGGCGGCGAATTCGGCGATTTTACTTTCGCTTTGTATGAGAAACTCGGGAAGAGCGAAAAAATGCTCGCCGCCTTGAAGAACACGCTCGTGATCGGCGCATCTTCCGCCTTTCTCGCGACCATCCTCGGGACGACCGCTTCCGTCGGTATCCATTATATGAGGAAAAAGACGAAAGCCGTCGTGGACGCCGCTTCGCAGATCACCGTCGTGAACGCGGAGATCGTCACGGCGATGGGCTTTTTCCTTTTGATGATCTTTTTGCGCGACACGGTCAGACTCCCCGTGAATTTCAGCCTCGGTTGGCTCATTTTGACGCACACGATCATAACGACGCCGTACGTCATTTTGACCGTTACGCCCCGCCTGCAACAGCTGAACCCGAACCTGCTCGAAGCGAGTATGGATCTCGGCGCGGGACCGATGCGCAGCCTCTTTACCGTTATGCTTCCGCAACTGGCGGGCGCGATGGTCTCGGGCTTCGCGCTTGCGTTTACGCTGTCTTTGGACGATTTCGTCGTAACGAACGTGAACTCGTTCGGCGCGGACGTAAACACGATCTCGACCTTTATCTACGCGGGGATCCGCAAGAAGGGCGTCCCGATCGAGATTCGCGCGCTTTCCACGATCATCTTCGTCGTCGTCCTGACCGCCTTGATCGGTTACAACGTCTTCAAAAACAAGAAGGCGAAAGAAATGGCGAAATAGGCTTAAAGCCTTTCGAAAAAGAACAAAATAAACCAAAGAAGGAGAGAAAACAATGAAAAAGATACTTTGCGTATTGCTGGTGATCGTGCTTCTCGGTGCGCTGTCCGCGTCGCTGTTCGCGTGTAAGTCCACCCCGCGCGACGAAATCTTGAAGCTTTATTTCCCGGGCGAATATATCGACGAGGATATTTTCCCGATCTTCGAAAGCTGGTATAAAGAGCAGACGGGGAAGAACGTCAAGGTCGTGTTGGACGAATTCGACGCGGTCGAAAACATTCAGCTTGCGGTCGAAGGAAGCAAAGCGGATTACGATATCCTTTGCCCGAGCGACTATATGGTCGAGTATCTGATCAAAAAGCAGCTCGTCCTTCCTTTCGATCAAGAGATCGTCGGCGCAGTCTCTTCCGCGACGTTCAAGAGCGATTACGTCGAACTGATGAAACTGTACGATCCCAATCTTCAATATGCGATCCCGTATATGTACGGAACGCTCGGCATCGTCTACGATAAGAGCAAGACGAATAAAGAGATCACGAGTTGGGACGCGCTGTTCGGAAGAGAATTCTCCGGTCATATCTCGGTCAAAGATTCCATCCGCGACGCATACGCGGCGGCTTGCCTGTACAATGCGCGCACGACTCTTTCCGGACTTTCGGGCGCGGAGCAAAAGGCCGCCGTCCAAGCCGTTTTCGAAGACACGACCGCGGAGACCGTCAACAAGGCGAAGAATACCCTCCTCGGCGTCAAGAGAGTCGAAGGCAACGTCTGGGACGTGGACGATATCAAATACGAAATGGGCGCGAATAAGAGCAACGTCGCGGTCGCTTTGATGTGGAGCTGCGACGCGGGTTACGTTATGAACGACTACGAGGATCTGGACGGGAAAATGCACGCCGGAAACCGCAACCTTTGGTACGTCGTTCCCGAAGAAGGCGGCAACGTCTATATCGATAACCTCGTGATCAATAAATATGCGAAAAACGCGGAAGCGGCGAATTACTTCCTGAAATTCCTTTGCAGAGCGGATATCGCGAAGACGAACAGCGAATGGGCGGGCGCCGTCAGCATCGTCGCGGCGGTGTTTGACGAACTGTACGAAGAGTACACCGCGGACGAAGACGGAATGTTCGAAGGTGCGCCGACCGGTTGGAAGGAAATGTTCCTCGAAACGATGTTCCCGTCGAGCGCGACTTTGAACCGCTGCGGCGTGATGAAAGACCTCGGCGACGGCAAGACCCGCGTTTCCACGATGTGGTCGCAGATCCAATAAGGTTTTTTTCGAAAAAAGAAAATAAAAATCCCGACGGCAATCCGTCGGGATTTTTTCGTTTGCGTCGGCTCGGCGCGTCAACTCAAAAGCGGAATCATTAAGGAGAGCAGGGGGACGGTCGCGATGCAGGAAAGCGTGCTGATAAGGACGGTGCACGCCGCGGAAGTCTGCCCTTCGTTGATGAGCTCTGACATATTGAGAACCATGCTCGCACTCGGGCAACACCCGAGGACGAAGAAACAAATTTTGACGTAGGTCGGGATCGGGATGAAGAAGATCACCGCGAAGGAAAGCAGAGGATAGACGACGTTTTTGATCGCGGTCGCGATATAGACGCGCGGATTCAAGAAGAGATCGCGCGGCGTAACGGTCGCGAGGCGCATTCCGAGGATCAGCATACACATCGGCGTCGTCATCCTGCCGAGAAGCTCGACTGCGGGCGCGATCGCGCTCGGAAGCTTCGTCGCGGTGAAGAAAAGGGGCAGGGCGACCAAAAGGGAGACGGTCGTCGGATTGACGATCATATTGCGGACGCTCATTTTATTCCTGTCCCAAGCGATGATGCCGACGGCGAGCGACCAAGAGATCAAGTTCAAGCTGACGGAAAAGACGGTCGAGAACGCGACGACTTCGGGATGCGTCGGCAGGATCGCTTCGATCAGGGGGACGCCGAAAAATCCGACGTTCGCAAGAGAGGACGCGATCGAGCAGATTCGGTTACGGACGTCGTCGAACTTGCGCTTCAAAATCAGCGTCATCGAGCAGATGACGACGATCTGCATCGCGGTGCAAAGCCCGAAGAATATCCCCATCTGACGCAAAAAATCCATCGTGAAAGTGGCGGCATTCAGGGAGTAGAGGATCAGGCAGGGCTGGCAAACGAATAAAAGAACGCGGGCGAACGCGCTGATAGATTCGGGCTTTACCGTCTTCGATTTTACGAAGAGAAACCCGGGGATCGCATAAGCGAGCATTAAAGCTACGGTCGTTAACGTCGTAAAAAATTGCATAGTTGCATTATATCACGCGTCGTTTTATTGGTAAAGAGATTTATTCGAAAGGTTTTTCGATTGCGATCGATCAAAACGCAAGTTTTTCGAGGGCTCTTTTATAGATCTCCGCGGCTTTTACGAGGGCGGAAAGGCGGACGCATTCGTCCGCTTGATGGATCTTGCTGTCCTCTCCCGGGAAGACGGGACCGAACGCAACGGCATTCGGGAAAGCGCGCGCGTAGGTCGCTCCGCCGATCGAGATCGGAGCCGCGTTTTCGCCCGTGACTTCGTTATAGGCGGCGATCAAAGCGGAAACGAGTTCGGAATCGGGCGCGACGAACAAGGGGAGATGCCGCCCCGAGACGGTGACCGTCGCTTCGGGCAGCGCGCTTTTTATCGCGGCGAGGACGGTCTCTTCTTTGACCGTGACGGGATAGCGGATATCCAGTCCGAAAGAGACGGAGTCTCCCTCGGTCTTCGCGTAGCCGACGTTCATCGTCAAAGCGCCGCTTTTTTCGTCCGAACAGGCGATTTTGAGCCCGCTGCCGTCCGTCTTGAAGAAAGCGTCGTACAGGTCGGCGATGAATTCATTAGAACTTTTCGCCGCGAAAAGGAGCTTCAAGATCGCGTTCTCGCCTTTATCGGGCGTCGAACCGTGCGCGGAGACGCCTTTCGCGGTGAGCAGGAAGCCGTCCTCTTCGAAGGTGATCTTCGCGAGACCTTTGATGCATTTCGAGAGCGTTCCGTCCGAAAGAGTCTTCATTTTGAGTTTCGCGTTGTCCGCGACCATATTGACCCTTTCGCCGCCCTCGATAAAGGAAACGGAGTCGGGCTTTTTCAAAGTAACTTCCGCGTGGCAGACTCCCTTCTCGCAGTTGATGACGGGGAAGTCCGCGTCGGGCGAAAAGGCGAGAGAAGGGACTTCCTCGGTTTTGAGATAGCGTTCGATGCATTTCCAGCCGCTCTCTTCGTTCAGCCCCGCGATCAAGCGGATGCGACGGCGCGGTTCTTTTCCTTCGCTCAAAAGGGATTTCAGCGCGTAAAACAGGGCTACGAACGGACCTTTATCGTCCTCCGCGCCTCTGCCGTAGATGATCTTGTCGTTTTCTTCTTCTTGGATCTCGCCGAGGGGCGAGCGCGTCCAGCCGCTTCCGAAAGGGACGACGTCGAGGTGGAAGGGGATCCCGAGAAGTTCGCCTTCGCCGATCTCCGCATAGCCGCACATCCCGTCGAGGTCTTTTACGCGCATTCCCTCTTTCTCCGCGAGGGATAAAAAGGCGTCGAGCGCGGCGCGCGTCCCTTTGCCGAAAGGCGCGCTTGGGGCGGGTTCCGCCTGCACGCTGTCGATCGCGAGAAAGGAAAGGAGAGTATCGGTCATTTGCTTTTCGAATTCTTTCATAAAGCCACCTTAAAAGAATAACTACGCTATTATATGCCCCCGAGAGGCGCGATTGTCAAGTCCGCGGCGGGAAAAGATCGGATCCGTAAGGAATAGCGGGAGCGTTTTTGCCCATAATTCGAAATATGGATCCCGTTCTTCGCGTCGCCGTGTTTTCCGTTTCGAGCTTTCTGTTTCTTTTCGTGATCACGAAAATCATGGGAAAGAAGCAGATCGCGCAACTTTCCTTTTTGGATTACGTCATCGGGATCTCTTTGGGGTCGATCGCCGCGGAAATGTCCACCGATCCCGAACGTCCGTTTTATCACTTCTTCATCGCGATGACGATCTATCTCGTCTTGGATCTGATCCTGACCTTTCTCGCGCGCAAAGCGATCTTTTTGAAGAAGTTCGTTCGCGGTCGCCCGATCGTCTTGATCGAGAGCGGAAAGATCAATTACGGGAATCTGTCGCGCAGTAAGCTCGATATAAACGACCTTCTCTCGATGTGTCGTGCGAAAGGGTATTTCGATCTTCGGTCGGTCGCCTATTGCATTTTCGAGACGAGCGGGGAAGTCTCGATCCTGCCCGCGAGGAGCGCCGTCCCCGCGAAAAGCGTCGATCTCGGCGCGGTGCCGCCCGAACCTTCGCTGAGTAAGGACGTCATCGAGGACGGGCGAATCATCGAAAAAGCGCTTCGGCAGATCGGGAAGGACGAAGCGTGGCTGAAAGAGCGGCTCGGAATTTCGGATGAAAGCGAGATCAAAAAGATCGCGCTTGCGACCTACTACGAGGATACGAAAGAATTAATGATTCATTACAAGGATGCATAGCGCCGTTTTGAAAAACTATTCGAAATCTTTGAGACCCAAGAGATAATCTACGGAAACTTTGTAAAAGGCGGCGAAATCCGCAAGCAAAGAAAGAGACGGTTCTCTTTGCGATTTCTCGTAATGGAGATAAGTAACGCTGTTTAAGTTAAACTTTGCGGCGACCTCTTTTTGCGTAAGTCCGCTTTCTTTGCGAAGTTCTCTCAACCGTTCGCCGAGTTTAATCTCCATTTCGAGCACCTCTCTTTTTCGATCATTGACAATCTACCATTTTGGTAGTAAAATTTCAGTATAACTACCAAATCGTTAGTTTTTCGTTTTTGTCTCAAAAAGGGGGAAATATGAAGAGAAAGTGTTTTTTGATTCTTTTAGGGATAGCTGCCGCACTATGGTTGTTCGCTTCTTGCGACATCTTAAATTCGCAAAATGATCAGAAGAGTACGACGGATTCCGATCGGATTCGTTCGGTCTATACGGCGTATGCGGAAAACGGCGGCACTCTTTCTTACGATGAATGGCTCGCCTCGATCAAAGGCGAGAAGGGCGACCCGGGAGCAAACGGAAAAGACGGCGCCGCGGGAAACGGAATTGAGAAAATCGAAAAGACCGCGACCGAAGGGTTGGTTGACACTTATACGATTACTTTTACGGATGGAACGACTTCCGCCTTTACGATTACGAACGGTAAAGACGGAGAGGATGGCAAGGACGGAAAGGGCGCCGAGGACGGAAAAGACGGGATAGACGGGGTAAACGCAGACGGCACCTCTCCGAATCCAAACGCGCCCACGGCGGATTATTATTTCCGTTTCAAACTGCTCGAAAACGCCACCTACGAGATCACGGCGCGTTATCAAGATCTTCCCCCGGTTGTAAGGATCCCTTCTACCTATAACGGAAAAGCCGTAACGGTGATCGGAGAAAGTGCCTTCCAAAATAGAACGTCAATGGATGAGATCGTGATTCCGGACAGCGTAACAACAATTGAGAGTTATGCGTTCTACGGTTGCACGGGTTTGACTTCCGTTACGATTCCGGATAGTGTAACCCGCATTGAGGGTGTTACGTTCTACGGTTGCGCGAGCTTGACTTCCGTTACGATTCCGAACGGCGTAACGAGTATTGGGATCAGTGCGTTCTACGGTTGCGCGAGCTTGACTTCCGTTACGATTCCGAACGGCGTAACGAGTATTGGGAGCGATGCGTTCAGCGGTTGTACGGGCTTAACTTCGATTTCTTATGAGGGAGATATTTCGGGGTGGTGCACGATTTCTTCGGGGTTGAGCAATTTGATCGGCACCGTGCCGATTAAGATCGGGGGAACCCTCAGAGAGGAATTGTTTGTTGGAGATGTAACGATTCCGAACAGCGTAACGAGTATTGGAAACTATGCGTTCAGAGGTTGTACGGGCTTGACCTCTATTACGATCCCGAACAGCGTAACGAGCATTGGGAACTATGCGTTCAGCGGTTGTACGGGCTTGACTTCGATTACGATCCCGGAGAGCGTAACAAATATTGGATCATATGCGTTTTCGGGTTGCACGGGATTAACTTCCATCACGATCCCGGAGAGCGTAACAAATATTGGATTATATGCGTTTTCGCGTTGCACGGGGTTGACCGCGATCAGCGGCAGCGCGGGAATGGTTTCGGTTGTCGCAAAGCAATGCGGAAGTGTCTCGTTTTCCGTAACCATTACTTCGGGAACGACGATCGGGAACAGTGCGTTTTCGGGTTGCACGGGATTAACTTCCATCACGATCCCGGAGAGCGTAACGAGTATCGGCGAAGCTGCATTCTATGGCTGTAACGGCTTAACTTCCGTTACGATTCCGAATAGCGTAACGAGCATCGGAGAACGTGCGTTTTACGGTTGCACAGAATTAACCGCGATTACCGGCAATGCGGAGATGGCTTCGGTTGTGGCGAAACAATGCGGAAGTTCCTCGTATTCGGTGACGATCTGTTCGGGCGAAACGGTAATTCCTCAAAATGCGTTTAAGAATTGTTCGGGTTTAACTTCCATCACGATAGGAAAGAGCGTAATAAGCATTGGCAAATTTGCGTTTGACGGTTGTAATAGTTTATCATCCATTACGATCTCGAACTCTGTTACGAGCATCGATTATAATGCATTATATGGTTGTTCGGGTTTAACTACGATTTATTATGAAGGCGATCTTGCAAGCTGGTGCGCTATAATGGATCACGGCAATTTGATGTCTAAAGATCGCTGCTCCTTATATATAAACGGAAAGAAGATTGAAGGTGATCTTGTTATCCCGAGCAGTATAACGAGCATTTGTTCCTGCGCGTTTTATTGCGCGGGTTTAACTTCAATTCATTATGAGGGGGATCTTTCGGAATGGTGCGCGATGGAGAGAGGCTATCAAATTATTGCGGAAGATTGCGATTTGTATATAGATGGGCATAAGATTGAAGGTGATCTTATAATCCCGAACGGAGTAACAAGCATAGGTTATTACGCGTTTGAAGGGTTCCGTAGCTTGACTTCCGTTACAATTCCATCGACTGTAACGAGCATTGGCGTGTGTGCGTTCGGAAATTGCATCGGCTTAACTTCGATTTCGATCCCGGAGAGCGCAACGAGCATCGGGAACGATGCGTTTTACTGTTGCACGGAATTAACTTCCATCACGATCCCGAACGGTGTAACGAGCATCGGTGACACCGTGTTCTATGGTTGCACGGGTTTAACTTCAATCTCATTTCAAGGAACGATGCGGCAGTGGTATGATAGTTGGTATGGAACGCATCAACAAGGCGGAGAGTACGTAATCCATTGCACGGACGGGGATATAGTTGACACAAAGTATATGGATTAGTGAAACAGTTACTGATAGTATTACAAGGCTAAATCGCCGAAATGTAAAAAAAACAAAAGGAGGAACAAAAATGTATATCATAGACAGTTCTTTGAGGGGGAGTTTTGCATCCAAAATCGGGAAGTGTATGCTGATTAAAGGAGATCTGACTCTCCTTACGGATATTGAATGCGCCGCGAAAGAAGTATATCCCGTAATCAACCCGCGAAATAAAGGTTTCAAAATAATTTTGCCCAAAAACGTACATATAGTGGTGCTTAATAGTATTGCTAAACGGGTTTGGGAATATTTCAATCTCAAACCGAACACGCCCAATACGCAAGCGAACTTCGACGCATTCCACGGCGATCTTTGCTGCGATTTCCTTTCTGGAATGAATGTACTGCGGGCGAAAGCCGGATTCCAGCCGATGACCTACGGAATCGCGCAAAAATATATCAATATGCTTTTCAAATATCTTGCTTGTTTCGGTAACTATTTGCGATTCGCGGATCTGTTCTCCTATTGTCATATTCCGATCGACAGACAAATCTTGAACCTGTTCGAAAAGTTAGGTGTTCCGAGAGTCAAAAAGGAACAATTCAAAAGTTTGAACTGGAGCGATCTTAGCGTTGCCGATTATCAAAATCTCCTCGATGATTACCGCAAAGTTCTGACGCCCTTAATGCCGAATCATCCTTGGCTTGCGTTTGATTTTGTTGGTTGGACGCGCGGTGCGAAACTCTCTTGCGCAACCGTACGTTCCTATTTTTTAAAAACGGGAACGTTCGCGACTTCGATCAGCGGGTTTTTTAGATAAGTAACGATCAAAAAAACTCGGGCGAAAACCACCCGAGTTTTTTTATTTCTGTTTGATAAAAATGATTTGTGAAACGACTGACGTAAAACTCAAAAGTCAGAGAAGGGTTGCAGGTGCGAGGCGCATCGAGCGAAGAAGGTCCGAGCGTACTTTTGTACGTGACGCCTTCGTCGCGATGATCGGAAACGAAGCAAATGCGCCCTTATACGGCCTTTGCTTAATACGCTTTTGCGAAGTAAATCACCTTGCCGTCCGTCGAGCCGTCCTCTTTTAAGAGGTTCTTGCCGCAGCAGACGCATTTCGAGCCGACCGGGGTCTGGTCGAAGGGCATAACGCGGGTCGAAGCGCCGGTCAATTCTTTGACTTTGTCCTCGCAGGCGCGGTCGCCGCACCACATCGCTTTTACGAAGTTTCCGCTGTTTACGGCTTCGGTAAGTCCTTCCATATCTTCGCAGACGACGATATGCGCGTCGCGGAAAGTCCTCGCTTTTTCAAGCATATTCTTTTGGATGTCGGCGAGGAGCGCGGGGATCGCGGTTGCAAGGTCATCAAGCTTGATCGTCGTCTTATTCGCGAGATCGTCGCGGCGAGCGACCGTTACGACGCCGTTTTCAAGGTCGCGCGGTCCGACTTCGATGCGGACGGGAACGCCTTTCATTTCCCATTCGTTGAACTTCCAGCCCGTGCTTTGCTCGCGCTTGTCGATCTCGACGCGGACGCCCGCTTCTTCGAGAGCCGCCTTGATTTCGTCCGCCTTTTCGTTTACGCCGCCTTTATGCGCCGCGATCGGGATGATGATCGCTTGGATGGGTGCGACTTTCGGGGGAAGCGCAAGACCGCGGTTATCGCCGTGCGCCATGATCAAGGCGCCGATCATACGGGTCGAAGTCCCCCAGCTCGTCTGATAGACGTACTTCAAATCGCCCTCTTTGGATGAATATTTGATATTGAACGCTTTGCTGAAATTATCGCCGAAATAGTGGCTCGTTCCGGCTTGCAGGCTCTTGCCGTCCAGCATCATCGCTTCCATTCCGTAGGTCGCTTGCGCGCCCGCGAACTTTTCCTTTTCGGACTTCCTGCCGACGAGGACGGGGATCGCGAGGACGTTCTCCGCGAATTCGCGATAGACTTCGAGCATTTTCAGGGTCTCTTCCTGCGCCTCTTCGGGAGTCTCGTGGACGGTGTGACCTTCCTGCCACAGGAATTCGGAAGTCCTGAGGAAGGGGCGGGTCGTCTTTTCCCAGCGGACGACGTTCGCCCATTGGTTGATGAGGATCGGGAGATCGCGCCAGCTCTTGACCCATTTGGAATAGCTGTCGCAGATGATCGTCTCGGAAGTCGGGCGGACGACGAGTTTTTCGGGAAGCTCGGTGTCGCCGACGTGGGTAACGAGCGCGACTTCGGGCGCGAAGCCTTCGACGTGCTCCGTTTCTTTAACGAGGAAGCTGTACGGAATAAACATCGGGAAGTACGCGTTCTTATGCCCGGTCTTCTTGAAACGGGCGTTGAGTTCCGCTTGGATATTTTCCCAAATTTCGTAGGCATACGGGCGAATGATCATCGTACCTTTGACCGGACCGTAATCGACGAGTTCGGTTTTCAGAATGACGTCGGTGTACCAGCGGGCAAAGTCCACGTTCATATCGGTGATTTCTTTGACAAATTGTTCTTGTTTCGGCATAATTACACTCCAAGAAAGTTCTTATCTTTATTATATCGGGAAGACGGTCGAAAGCAAAGCGATTTTACCCCGTTTCGCTCAAATTCCTTCGGAAAAACGGGTCACGAGGGCGCTGCAAGGAAGCCGGGCGGCTTTTTCTTCCGCTTGACGCTTATCAAGGTAGACGGAAAAGAGGGTGCTTCCGCTGCCCGTCATCCCCGTCAAAAGGGCGCGGTCGTCCTGCATCTCGCGAAGGACGGGTCCGATCTCCGCGTTCAGTCGCATCGCCGCGGGCAAAAGATCGTTCGCGTAAAAGCGGTCGGCTTTTTCTCCGCGGGACAAGGCTTCGTAAAGCGATTTGAGGTCGGCTTTCTTTTTCTCGTATCCGTCGGAAAGAGCGAATGCGTCTTTCGTCAGGACGCCCTTTTCGGGGAAGCACAAAAGAACGAAATGATTCGGAAGCGGAGGCAGGGGCGTTATGATTTCGCCCATTCCTTCCGCGATTGCCGTTCCTTTCGTCATTTGAAAGGCAATATCGCCGAAAAGGGGCGCGGCGATCTGTTTTACGCGCGCGATCGGGAGAGAAAAGAGCCTCGCCGCGGCGATCGCCGCCGCAGCCGCGTCCGCCGAGCTTCCTCCGAGCCCGCCGCCGACGGGGATCCTTTTTACGATGCGAACGTCCACGCCGCCGAAATGAAATTCGTCTTGCAGTTTTTTGAGGATGACGAGAGAATTATCTCCCTCGAATTCCGAAACGAGGAGATCGTCTCCGCGGGGAGACAAAGTGACGTCGTCGAAAAGATCGATCGTTTGATCGAGCATCCGTAGCTCGTGATAGGAGCCTTTTACGCCGAGGATATTCAGAGAAAGATTGAGCTTGGCAAACGCCTTTTCGGTTATGCTATCGGACATATTTGTCGAAACGGAAGCGGATCCCGTTCGCTTCTTTTTCCTCGCCTTCGATCAAAGAAAAATCGGAAGGGATCTCGGGAAACGCCGCGTCGCCTTCGTCTTGTAAGAAAACGCGGGTGATATAAAGAGTCTTGCAATAGGGAAGGAGCAAAGAATAGACCTCGCCCCCGCCGATTACGAAGACGTCTTCTTCGGAAATTCCGAGCGATCTCGTGATTTCTTCGATCTCTTCGGGGGATCGCGCGAGGATCGCCGAGCGGCTTTCCGCTTCTTCTTTCGTCATCGTCCGCGAAAGGACGATATTCGTCCTGCCTTTCAGACCTTTCCCACCGGGGAGAGATAAAAGGGTCTTTCTGCCCATAACAAGGGTTTTGCCCCTCGTCGTCGCGGCGAAGTACGACATATCTTCTTTGATCGAGTAAAGAAGATCGCCGCCTTTCCCGATATAGCCTTTTTCGTTTACGGCTGCGATCGCGTTCATACCGCCACCGGGATCTTTTTACCGAGTTTGTGATACTCGTAATTTTCCAAGGAGAAGCTGTCCACCGTGAAATCGTAAAAGTTCGTGATGCTCTTGTCCATAATAAGGCGCGGCGCGGGAAGCGGCTCTTTCGCGATGACTTCTTTGATCATATCGATATGGCGATCGTAGATATGCGCGTCCGCGATGACGTGGACGAATTCTCCGACTTCGAGTCCGCTGACCTGCGCGAACATATGGACGAGAAGGGCGTACTGGACGACGTTCCAGTTATTCGCCGTCAAAAAGTCCTGCGAACGCTGGTTCAGGATCGCGTTCAGTTTCCCGTTCGCGACGTTGAACGTCATGGAATAAGCGCAGGGGTAGAGATGCATTTCGGAGAGATCGGCGTGGACGTAAATATTGCTCATAATGCGGCGGGAAGCCGGATTGTGTTTGAGATCGTACAAAATGCGGTCGACTTGGTCGAAGTCGCCTTCTTTATAGTGGTGCTTTACGCCGAGTTGATAGCCGTACGCCTTTCCGATCGAGCCCGTCTCGTCCGCCCAAGCGTCCCAAATATGGGAATTCAGATCGTGGACGTTATTGCTTTTCTTTTGCCAGATCCATAAAAGCTCGTCGAGCGCGGCGCGAAAATTCGTGTAGCGCAGGGTCGTGATCGGGAATTCTTTCGAGAGATCGTAACGATTTACGATGCAAAACTTTTTGATCGTGTGCGCGGGCGCGCCGTCATCCCAGCGCGGGCGGACTTCCATATCCGCGTCGCTGACTCCGCTACTCAAAATGTCGTTTACGTTTTGAATAAAAATCTCGTCGGCTAAACTCATTTTTATCTCCTTTTCGCCCGTCGGGCGCTTTGTTTTCGTTATGCGTTTTCTCCGCCTTCTTCCGCAGCGGAGCAAGTGACGACGATCTCCAAGATTTTCGGCGTGAGGTCGTCATAGACGGTCAAAGACGCGGCGTCGATCAATCGATACGCTTCGTAAAGCGTGGATTCGAATTCGTACGCGTCGAACGCGCCGCAGGTCAGATAGGTGGAAGAGAACGATCCGTCGGTCACGGGGAAGGTACGGACTTCCTCTCCGTCCGCGAAAATCCCGATGCTTTGCGCTTTAACGAGATCCGCGCCCATCGAATTCAGAATCGTGTTCAGATGATAGCCGCAGTAGTAGGCGGTCATCCCGCTGACGGACAGCGCGAAATACGAGGGGTTGAACGTGTCGCGAAGCGAGAAAGATTTTACGAGTTCGGTCTTTTCGCCGCGGATCTGCTTGAAGGTCACCGAAAGCGGAAGCGGCTCGAACGTTATGGCGGAGCGGCGAAGCGCGGGTCCTTCTTCTTTCATTTCCCAAATTTTTTCGAAATCAAGGGCGTAGCTTTCGCCGACGAGGTATTTCTCTTTGTTTTTGAGTTCTTCTTCCGTCAAAGGATAGGCGGTTTGCCCCGTCCCGAGTTTCGCTCTCGTCCCCGAGACTTGGGGAACGGACGCGCTGTAAAAGAGATTGTAGATCGGGACGCTGTTGATCCCGGAAGAACCCGCCGTGTTTCCGAAAACGCCCGAAGTGATCGAAGATTCCGACGTCCCGTCTCTCGTCGTCGAAGCGGAAGCGGAACCGATCGCAAGACAGGAAGAAATGCGGTCCGAACCCGCGATCGAGCCTGCGAGGACGCCCGCTCGCGCGATCGCCGTGCTGGTCTTCGAGGTCAGATTGTAGCCCGTCGCGCTCGCTTCGACGGTCGCGTTCGCATAAGAATTCGTCATAACGAAACGCGGCGAAGCGTTCGACGCATAGCCGAGAAGCCCGCCGAGGAAGACGCAGGAGTATTGCGCGTAGACGGTTCCTTCGAAAGAGGTCTTGAAGATCTTTCCCGAGGCGACTTGCCCGATCGCGCCGCCCGCGTACATATTGACGGAACCCGTCGTCGAGATTCCTTCGAGGATCTTCATTTCGCCGGTTACGCGGCAGTTATCGAAGACGGACGCATTCGCGTAGCCGCAAAGCAACCCGACGTTGATCGAGTTCCCTTTGACGTTCGAATCCTTTCCGAAGACGAGGCTTGCGCCTTCGAGGGTGAGATTCTTGATCACGGCGTTTTTGATCGATCCGAACAGACCGACTTTCGCGTCCGCGTTACAGGTCTTCAAAGTAAGCCCCGTGATCTTGTGTCCGTTTCCGTCGAAGACGCCGATGAAGGGGGTCGAGGTGTTTCCGATCGGAGTCCATTCCGCGCCCGAAAGATCGATATCCGCTTCCAAGCGATAATGCAGGGGCGCCTCGACCTTCGTCTTTCCGAAGGCGACCTCGACGGAACCGGAGAAAATGGTTTTGAGTTCGTCCGCGCCCGAAATCAAATAGGGGTCGGCGTAGCTTCCTTCGCCGAGGTGATAGACGATGCTTTCCGATCTCGCGACGATTTTTTTGGACTTGTCGTGCGCCGTAACGGTGTAAAGATAATCGCCCGCCGCGCTTTGGGGGCAAGCGTAAGATTCGGTTTTCGAGGAGACGGAGTAGCCCGTCCCGTCCGGGAAAGTGCAATTGACGGTGTAATACGACGCGTTCGAGATCTTTTCCCAAGAAAGGATCGCCCCGTTAAAGGAAAGTGAAAAGGTCGGCGTTTCTTTTTTTCCGCAGGAAAAAAGGCAACCGAGCAGAGCGACAGATAAAAGTAAAAACGGGATCCAATGTTTCAATTTTCGCATAATCAAGCATCCGTGCGTTAAGTATTATAGATATTATAAACAAAAACATACTTCAAGTCAATATAAAAAGATCGCCCCGCGGCTCCGCGCGGATAAAAGGACAACGCGGGATTTCGCCCGAAAAGGCTTGTCATAAATCCGCCTTTTTCGGCGTATGTTTTAGCATAAAACTTCGGGAGGGGGATTATGGAAATCGAATTTAAGGACGTTTCGTTCGGTATCAGAAAGGTTTACGAGGATCAGTTCGCGGTGGAGACGCGGGTGGACGCGTCGGAGCGAGGCGGCGTCTCGAAGACGCTTTCCGTCGAAGCGGAAGCAAAAGTCTCGGGAGTGGAGCTTTTGTCCGGCGAAGCAAGGATCAGCGGAAAGGTCAATTACAGGCTGCTATATCTCGATCGGCAGGAGAAACTATGCGGACTGGATTATTTTAAGGATTTTGAATTTGCCATAAAGGGCGAAGAGATCCGCGCGGACGAAAGACAGACCGTCGATCTGTCCGTGATCGAAGCGACGGGCGTCGCGGACGGGAACGGGATCGAACTTTCCGCCGTCGTCGGCGCGGTGCTTACGACTTACGGGGAGAGAGAAGAAAGGGCGGTCGCGGCGGTTCGCGGGGCGGAGATCAAAGAAGAGATTTTTAAGACGCAACGTTTTCGCGCGAAAAAGGACTTTTCGATCGAACTCGAAAAAGAGGAAAGCGCGGGTGCGAACATCAAAAAGATCGTGCTCTTCGACGCGGCGGCGGCGATCCGCGAAGCAAGCGCGGAAAACGGGTTCCTTCGCGTTACGGGCGAAGCCGAAGCGAACGTCGTCTACGTTACGGAAGAAGGGGAGACTGTCGAACGCGCGTTCTCTTTCCCGTTTTCGAGGGAAGAAGAGACGGACGCGGAACGGGCGAGCTTCGATCTCTCGGTAAAGAATGCGCGCGTCGTCTTGTCCGGCGACGAGGAAAATTCTCTGATTGAGATCGAGATCGCTTTGACGCTGACGGTTTGCGAATTCTCGGATCGCGAGATCTCCGCGGTGACGGACGTTTACCCGCTCGAAACCGAAGCGGAAGAGAAGAGAAAGGTGATTCCTTTGCGCCCGTTCCTTTCCGAAGCGTTCTTCCGCGTGCCGCTCTCCGGCGTGATCGAAGAGGAAGGCGTTCGACGCGTCGTGACCGTTCGACCGGGCGGATCGGCGATCGCGACCGTCGCGGTGAGCGACAACGCGGTCAAAGTCGAGGGCGTGGCTTCCTTTACCGCAGTCTTCGAAAAAGAAGAAGGGTATTTCTCGAAAGAAAAAGAATTTCCCTTCTCGTTCGATCTTCCTTACGTCGGTGCGAAAGCGGGCGATTCGGCGGAAGCGGCGTTCGAAGCTCTTTCGGTAACTTCTCGATTGACCGCAGGCGGGATCGAAGTCGCCGCCGAGACGAGCGTCAAAGTCTCTTTGTTCGGGAACGAGGAGATCGCTTTCCTTTCCGATCTTACGGAGTGCGGTCCGCGAGCCGAAGAAGATGCGGGCGTCACCGTCTATTTCGCGGAAAAAGGAGAGGATCTTTGGTCGATCGCCAAAGCGATGCGCGCGGCGCCGAGTGCGCTCGTAAAGGCGAATCCCTTTCTCGCGGAGCCGCTTGATGAAGCGAAAAAGATTATGATTTTCAGAGGAAAATAAAAAAAATATTCGGATTTTTCCGAATAAAATACAAATCGACGCCTTTCCGAGAATTCGGCGAGGCGTCTCTTTTTTTACGGTTCGAAATAATACACAAGTCATATATTCTATTTATGGAATAACTCGGCGATCCAGCTGCGATATCGTATCTCTTCCGTCCCCGTTTCTTTCGCCGCCACGAAGCATAAAGGCGGGAACGCGACGCACCACCAATTTTTACCTTTCCCCGTTCCGAGTTCGACGACGACGGCGTCGTAGGTTCCCTTTTCGAGGGTCAGATCGCCGTAAGATTTTGTGGGAAAATCCTCTTTTCCGAGTTTTACCCTCGCCGTGTAGGAATAACCGCAACCGAGAAGAGTGTCGTCCGCGATCTTTTCGATCTCGCTTTTTCGATTTTTCATAAGTTCCCACATTTCCTCTTTGGTCTTCGCGGTCACCGCGAGCGGCGCGAGATATTGGACGATGCTGTCGCGGACGGCGAGTTTGATCGTTTGGTCTTCTTCTCTGTCGGAATTTGCGCGAATATGAATCCTTATATATTTTTCGCGGGCGGGCGCAGGCGCGCAGGAAGTCAATAGGAGAGTGCCGACGGCGGCGAAGAGAATCAAACAAAGAAAAATCAATATGTAACGTTTCATATCGAAAGTATGGGCGGATTTTTCCGTTTCAAACGGTATAAGCGAAAAATCTTTTTTCATACTAACGGCAAATTCAACGTGAGGTATTTATGAAAAAGATCGCGATTTTTCTTTTATTGGTCGCCGTTTTCGCTTTCGTCCTCTTTCCGTTTTTTTCGGAATCCGAAAGTTCGGCGGAAGTTTTGAAAAACGGTTCCAAGGGAACGGCGGTGAAGACCGTCCAAACCAAACTTAAAAACTGGGGGTATTACACGGGCTCGGTCGATGGGATCTACGGTCCGAAGACCGTCGCCGCCGTTAAGTATTTTCAGAGGGTGAACGGGCTTGCGCAGGATGGGATCGTCGGCGCGAAGACCGCCGCGGCGATGGGGATCTCGCTCTCGTCGGGTTCGTCCTCTTCGGGCGGATCGACCTATTCTTCGAGCGATTCCTATCTTCTCGCGAAGTGCATCTACGCCGAAGCGCGCGGAGAGCCGTACACGGGGCAGGTCGCGGTCGGCGCGGTGATCTTGAACCGCGTTCGTTCTTCGAAATTCCCAAACAGCATTTCGGGGGTTATCTATCAGCCGTATGCGTTTACCTGCGTGGCGGACGGGCAGATCAACCTGACGCCGGACGCGAACGCCAAAAGGGCGGCGCAGGACGCTTTGAACGGGTGGGACCCGACGAACGGTTGCCTGTACTACTACAACCCGTCGACCGCCACGAGCAGTTGGATTTGGTCGCGCCCCGTGATGCTCGCGATCGGCAAACATAATTTCGCGCTTTAAGGTGGGAATATGGCACAAGGAACTTATAAAAATCGAAAATGGAAAGGGAAGGACGTCGCGGCGATCGCGGTGATCGTTTGCCTGACCGCGGCGGCGGTGCTGTTCGCCTCGTTGTATGCTCTGTCTAAGTCAAAAGCCGAAGCGGAGAACTCCCGTTACAAGACGACGATGGAGAACGTCTATCGCAAAAGCTATTACGGACTCGTCTATAATACGGACGGGCTGGAAACGGCGGTCACGAAGCTTTCGGTCGCGCGGTCGAAAGCGATGAAGCAGGAATATTTGTCGGATATGACCGCCTATTCCACGGCTGCCGCGGAGAATATGGCGAACCTCTCGGAAAGGGGCGCGGACAATAGCGCGATCTTGAAATTCATCAACCAAACGGGAGATTTCGCGAAGTATCTCGATAACAAACTGAATAAGGGCGGCGACCTGACCGAAAAGGATAAAGAGACGATCGGCGAGATCGCGTCCGTCCTTCGCGAGATCAAGACTTCCCTGCAAAAAGTTTCGGGCGAGGTCGAAAAGGACGGCTTTTCCTTTTTGACCGCGATCGGTGAAACGGAGGGCGGATTTTCGGGGATGGTCAAGTCGTTCGAGAACGAGGAGATCGACTATCCTTCGATGATCTACGACGGACCGTTCAGCGATTCGATGACGGAAAGGCGGGCGAAAGGTCTTACGGGGAAAGACGCGACCGAAAACGAAGCGATCGATAGGCTTTCCGAGCTTCTTCCGAACACGGAAATTTCAGAAATATCCGTGCATAACGGAAGTAAAAACGTTTTTGAAACCTTCGACTTCGAGCTTTCGACTTCGCGCGGAAAATGCTTCGTTACTCTCGCGAAAAAAGGCGCGTTCCCCGTCGCTTTCTCCTTTGCGGAAGAGCGCGCGAACGCTCCGACTCTGACCGCCGAGCGGGCGGAGCGCGCGGCGGAAGCATATGCGGAGAATATCGGGCTTTCCTCGATGAAAGCCGTTTGGGCAAGTAATTACGACGGCGATTATTACGTCAATCTCGCGTATGCGGAAAAGGGCGTGATTTTCTATCCCGACCTGATCAAAGTCAAGGTCAACGGCGAAACGGGAGAGATCGAAGGAATGGAGAGCCTGAACTATATTTTCAATCATACCGCCCGAGCCTCCTTCGAATCTCCGATTCCGCCGTCGGAGGCGGTTTCGTCGGTCAGCGAGGATCTCGATATTCAAAGCGTACGGCTCGCCGTTGTCCCGACCAAAGGGGACGGGGAAACGCTTGCTTACGAGGTCTACGGGACGAAGGGAGAGGAGAAGTACTTCGTGTACGTCGGAGCAAGCTCGGGCGAAGAACTCAAAGTGATGAGAGTCGTGGACGGGGAGCGCGGTCTGTTGTTGCAATAAGCGGGCGCGTCCGATCGCCGAGACGCGTCCTGCCGGAGCTTCGGTTTTTATGCGTTTTACCGCGCGGGGAGTCCCGCGCGGTTTTTCGTCGCGCGCCAGAGCGAAGAATGTGCGGGGCGGCTGCCGATCGCTCGGATTTCCCCGATTTTTTTCGGCGTTTCCGCACATTTTTTTTATTTATAATAAATAAAGATGATTGACAATGCTCAAACGATAGTTTTATAATGTTCTTAATTTACTTTACAGTATCCATATTAAGGAGGTACGTTATGAGTTTCAAACAAACTGTGGACGGTAACACCGCTGCGAGTCACGTTGCTTACGCATTTTCCGAAGTCGCCGCGATCTACCCGATTACTCCCTCTTCCCCGATGGCGGAAGTGGCGGACGAATGGTCTGCGCAAGGTCGCGTCAATATGTTCGGTCAAAAGTTGCGTCTCGCCGAGATGCAATCCGAAGGCGGCGCCGCCGGCGCTGTGCACGGCTCCTTGGTCGCCGGCGCTTTGACGACGACGTATACCGCGAGCCAAGGCTTGCTCCTCATGATCCCGAACATGTATAAGATCGCGGGCGAGCTCCTTCCGACCGTCTTCCACGTCAGCGCTCGCGCTCTTGCCGCGCACGCTCTGAACATCTTCGGCGATCACGCGGACGTTATGGCTTGCCGTCAGACGGGCTTTGCGATGCTTGCTTCCAACTCCGTTCAGGAAGTTATGGACCTCGCTCTCGTCGCGCATTTGTCCACGCTCAAAGCGAAAGTTCCTTTCCTCCATTTCTTCGACGGTTTCCGCACCTCTCACGAAGTGTCCAAGATCGATATGATCGAATATGACGAGATGAAGACTCTCGTCGATATGAAAGACATCGAAGATTTCCGCGCTCGCGCCCTCAATCCGGAGCACCCGATCCAGCGCGGCACCGCGCAAAACGCGGATATTTACTTCCAAAACCGCGAAACCGCGAACAAGTACTA
Source organism: Clostridia bacterium (assembly GCA_024685775.1). Lineage (NCBI taxonomy): Bacteria > Bacillati > Bacillota > Clostridia > Clostridia bacterium. The sequence continues at coordinate 42,348 of JAIKVL010000038.1, forward strand.
CGAAGCGACCCCCGCGATCGTCCAAGAAATGATGGATAAAGTTTCCGCTCTTACCGGCAGAAGCTATCACTTGTTCGATTACGTCGGCGCGCCCGACGCGGAGAACGTCATCGTCCTTATGGGCTCCGGTGCGGACGCGGTCGAAGAGACCATCAACAGAATGAACAAAGAAGGTCATAAAGTCGGCCTTTTGAAAGTCAGACTTTACAGACCGTTCGCGGTCAAGGCGTTCCTTGCCGCGCTTCCGAAGAGCGTCAAGAAACTCGCCGTCCTCGATAGGACCAAAGAAGCCGGCTCGCTCGGCGAGCCCTTGTACCTCGACGTCTGCTCCGCGCTCCTCGAAAACGGCAGAGCGGATATCAAAGTCGTCGGCGGAAGATACGGCCTCGGCTCCAAAGAATTCAATCCTTCGATGGTCTTCGCGGTTTATAAGAACCTTGAACAAGCCGAACCGAAGAATCACTTCACCGTCGGTATTTACGACGATTTGACCCACACCTCTCTCGATTTCTCCGAGAAGTACGACGCGGCTCCCGCGGGAACGATCTCCTGCAAATTCTGGGGTCTCGGTTCGGACGGAACGGTCGGCGCGAATAAGAACAGCATCAAGATCATCGGCGACCATACCGACAAGTTCGTCCAAGGTTACTTCTTTTACGACAGTAAGAAATCCGGCGGTATCACCGTTTCTCACTTGCGTTTCGGCGACACGAAGATCCAATCCGCGTATTTGATCGACGCGGCGGACTTCGTCCAATGCTCGAACCCCTCCTACATCACCCGCTACAACATGACGGGCGATATCAAAGAGGGCGGCTCCTTCCTTCTCAATACCTCCGCTTTGACGGTCGAAGAGCTCGAACACGTCCTTCCCGCTTCCGTTAAGCGCGACATCGCGAAGAAGCACGTCAATCTGTACGTCATCGACGCGATCAAGATCGCTGCCGGTCTCGGACTCAAAGGCAGAACGAACACGATCCTTCAATCCGCTTTCTTCAAGATCGCGAACATCATTCCTTACGATCAAGCGGTCGACTTTATGAAGAAAATGGCGTATAAGTCCTTCGCGAAGAAAGGCGACGCCGTCGTCAATATGAACTACGCGGCGATCGACTCCGCGGAAGCGAACCTCGTCAAGATCGACGTTCCCGCTTCTTGGGCGGAAGCGACGACCGGCGCGGAAATGGCGAAGGTCGAAGGCAGCGACTACTTTATGAACACCGTCGCTCCGATCATCGCGCAAGAAGGCGACAAGCTTCCTTCTTCGGCGTTCAACGCGGACGGCTCCGTCCCGACCGGCACGACGAAGTACGAGAAACGCGGCGTCGCGGTCCTCGTCCCGAAGTGGAACGCGGAAAAATGTATCCAATGTAACCAATGTTCTTTCGTCTGCCCGCACGCTTGTATCCGCCCCGCGGTCGTGAAAGAAGATGCGGAAATGCCCGCTTCCTTCACCACCAAGGCGATGACCGGAAACAAGGGCTATGCGTTCCGTATGCAGGTTTCCCCGCTCGACTGTATGGGTTGCGGCGTTTGCGCGAATATCTGCCCCGTGAACGAAGGTGCGGATAAGAAGGCGATCGCTGCGGGTCAAAAAGCGGCGGCTCCCGCGGAGCGCGCGCTCAATATGGTTCCGCTCGGCTCCCTCGTGGACGATGAGACCGTCAACTACAAGTTCGCCGAAAACCTCCCCGCTGTGGACGTTTCCGCTTGCCCGGGTTGCAAAGAAACCACCGTTAAGGGCAGCCAGTTCAAACAACCGTACTTCGAGTTCTCCGGAGCTTGCGCGGGTTGCGGCGAAACTCCTTACGTCAAAGTCATCACCCAAATGTTCGGCGACAGAATGATCGTCGCGAACGCGACGGGTTGCTCTTCGATCTACGGCGGCAGTGCTCCGACCTGCCCGTACACGGTCAACAAAGAAGGCCACGGACCCGCTTGGGCAAACAGCCTCTTCGAGGATAACGCCGAGTTCGGTTACGGTATCAACCTCGCTTATGCGCAGCGCAGGGCGAAGCTCGCCGAGAAGATCGAAGCTTTGAAAGAAGCGGCGCAGAAAGAGGAAGTCAAGGCGGCGGCGCAAGAATGGCTCGACAACAGAAAGAGCGCGGAAGGCAGCAAAGCGGCTTCCGAGAAGCTCCTCTCGTTGATCTCGAAATGCACCGAAGAATGCGCTTGCTATCCGATCGTCAAAGAGATCCTCGCAGCGAAGGATTGCCTCGTTAAGAAGTCCATTTGGATCTTCGGCGGCGACGGCTGGGCGTACGATATCGGTTACGGCGGCTTGGATCACGTCCTCGCTTGCGGCGAAGACGTCAACGTCCTCGTCCTCGACACCGAGGTCTACTCCAACACCGGCGGTCAATCCAGTAAGTCCACCCCGACCGGATCCGTTGCGAAATTCGCCGCGGCGGGCAAGAGGACCAAGAAGAAGGACCTCGGTATGATGGCGATGAGCTACGGCTACGTCTACGTCGCACAATGCGCGATGGGCTCGAACAAACAGCAATTCCTGAACGCGATCACCGAAGCGGAAGCTTACGACGGACCGTCCCTCGTCATCTGCTACGCGCCCTGTATCAACCACGGTATCAACATGGCGAATTCGCAGACCGAAGAGAAGAAAGCGGTCGATTGCGGCTACTGGCAGCTCTATCGTTACAACCCGACCTTGGCGGACGAAGGCAAGAACCCGTTCTCGCTCGACTCCAAAGATCCCACCGCGGATTATCAAGCCTTCCTTGCGGGTGAAACCAGATACGCGTCCTTGAAGAAGACGCAACCGCAAATTGCGGACGCGCTCTTCGCGAAGACCGAAGCGGATTCCAAAGCAAGGCTTGCCGGATATAAGAAACTCGCAGGCAAAGAATAAGCCTGAGGTTGCTTAGAAAGCGAGGGGAGCGCCGGGAACGGGGCTCCCCTTATAGTGTATAAACGACGAAACGCGATTTCCGTCGCGTTTCGGGGAATAAAGAAAATGCCCGTAAAATTTCAAAACGTCAGTTACGAATATCCCGCCGAAGAGGACGCGCTCCTCGCGGTCAAGAATGTCAGCTTGGAAATAGCCGACGGAACTTTCGTCTGCGTTTGCGGCGAGAACGGGAGCGGGAAAAGCACGCTCGCCAAGCTGATGAACGGGCTTTTGATCCCCTCGGAAGGGGAAGTTACGGTGGACGGCGACAGCACGAACACGACGGACGAAACCGCTCTTTTCGCGATCCGCAGTAAGGTCGGAATGGTCTTTCAGAACCCCGACAATCAAATGGTCGCGTCTATTATCGAAGACGAGATCGCGTTCGGCCCCGAGAACCTCGGCGTTCCGCGCGAGGAGATCGAAGAGCGCATAACCTACGCGCTCGATGCGGTCGGAATGACGGCGCACAGGCATCACACGCCCTATAAACTTTCGGGCGGGCAGAAACAGCGCGTCGCGATCGCCGCAGTCCTTGCGATGCGCCCGAAGATCCTCGTCCTCGACGAATCGACGGCGATGCTCGATCCGAAGGGCAGGACGGAAGTCTTGTCCGTCGCGCACGAACTCAATCGGCAAGGGATCACCGTCGTCCTGATCACTCACTTTATGGAAGAAGCGGTCAAAGCGGACCGCGTCATCGTTATGAAAGGCGGTTCCGTCGTGATGGACGGAGCGCCTTCGGAAGTCTTTCGCGACGCGGAAAAGATCAAGTCGTTCGATCTCGAACTGCCCGTCCCCGATTACGTCGCGTCCGAACTTAGAAAGAAGGGCTTTTCTCTCCCCTCCGCGATCTACGGGGAAGAGACCTTAGCGGAGGCGATATGTCAATCTCTGTAAGAAATCTGTCATACGTCTATTCTCAGGGAACGCCCTATGCTTCCTCCGCTCTCCAAGGCGTCGACCTCGAAATCACCGAGGGCGAATATCTTGCGATCATCGGCAAGACCGGTAGCGGAAAATCGACTTTTATTCAGCACTTAAACGCCTTGATCAAACTGCAAAACGGCGAGATCAAGGTCTTTGATATCGACCTTTCCGCGAAGAAACCCGACCTGAAAAAACTCAGGGGAACGATCGGAATGGTCATGCAATACCCCGAATACCAACTCTTTGACGAAACCGTCGAAAAGGACGTCGGCTACGGACCGAAAAACCTCGGTCTTTCGGACGAGGAGATCCAAACGCGCGTTCAAGAAGCGATCACCCTCGTCGGACTCGATTACGACGAGATCCGCGATCGTTCTCCGTTCGAGCTTTCGGGCGGGCAGAAACGGCGCGTCGCGATCGCGGGCGTCATCGCGATGAAACCTCGCGTCTTGATCCTCGACGAGCCTACGGCGGGGCTGGATCCCGTCGGAAAGCGGGAAATCCTTTCTTTGATCCGCAAACTCAAAGAGACGACCTCTCCGACCGTCATCATCGTTTCTCACGATATGGAAGCGGTTTCGGAGAATTGCGATCGCGTCGCGGTCTTTTCGGGCGGCAGAATTCTGAAAACGGGTTCTCCCCGCGAGATCTTTTACGATGAGGAAACTTTGATCGACGCCGAGATGGACGTCCCGTCCGTCGTCAAGATCGTAAAAGCGCTCGAACGGCGCGGCGTCACCCTTTCGGAAAAGCCCGTCAAAAAGAGCGAACTGATCGAAGCGCTTGCGAAGCGGAGGGCGAGAAATGAATAATATCGTTTTCGGACAATATTATCCGACGGAATCCGTCGTCCATAAGCTGGATCCCCGCGTAAAGCTTCTTCTCGTGATCGCGTATATCATCACGATCTTTTTCTGCGAAGATTACGCGATGTACGGCGCGCTGTTCCTTTTTATCGTCGGGATCGCGCTTCTTTCCAAAATCCCTTTGAAAATTCTTTTCCGCACCGTTCGGACGGTCGTTCTTTTGGTCTTGATCACGTCCGTTATCAACTTGTTCTTTACGAAAGGGGAGAACCTTTTGTGGGGGTGGAAATTCATAAAAATCTATTCGGAAGGCGTGGAACGCGCGATCAAACTCGCGCTGAGGCTGATCCTTTTGATGCTGTTCCCCGCGCTTTTGACGCTGACGACGACGCCGATGGAACTCACCGACGCGATCGAGAGTCTGCTCGCTCCCTTGAAACTCATCAAAGTTCCCGTGCACGCGCTCGCGCTCATTATGAGTATCGCGCTCCGTATGATCCCGATCCTCGTCGAGGAGACGGATAAGATTATGCTCGCGCAAAAGGCGCGCGGCGCTTCGTTCGACACGGGCGGGGCTTTTCAAAAAGCCAAAGCGATGATCCCCGTCCTCGTGCCGCTGTTCGTCGGCGCGTTCCGCAGGGCGGATGAACTCGCGCTCGCGATGGACGCGCGCTGTTACAGCTCGGTCGCGAAGCGGACGAAATATCGCGTGATGAAATTGCATATCCGCGACGCGGTCGCGGCGATCCTTTGCCTTTCCGTCTTCGCGCTCGTCTTTTTGAATAAATATCTTTTGCCTTTCGATTCTTGGATCGTCGGGCTTTTCCGCCGTTGATATGAGAGTTTTGCTTCGCGTGGAGTATAACGGCAGCAAGTATTGCGGCTGGCAACGGCAGAAGAACGGGCTTTCGGTTCAGGCGGTTTTGGCAAAAGCCGTCTTCGAAGTCACGGGGGAGAACGCCGTGATGCACGGCAGCGGCAGGACGGACGCCGGGGTCCACGCGATCGCGCAAGCCGTCCATTTCGACACGGCGACGAAGATCCCGCTCGAAAAACTCCCGATCGCTTTGAACGCGCATCTTCCGAAAAGCGTCCGTGTAAAATCCGCGCGCGAGGTGGAGAAGGATTTCAACGCGCGTTTCAACGCTCTTTCCAAAACGTATTTATATCGTCTCGTTTGTTCGCCCGTAAGCAGTCCTTTGCGGGAAGATTTCGCCGCGTTCGTCCCCAAAAAACCGAACGTCGAGGAGATGCGCCGCGCCGCGGCTTTTCTTATCGGGGAGCACGATTTCAAATGCTTTCAGGCGGCGGGCGGTCACGTCAAAACGACCGTTCGGACGATCTATTCCTTTACGATCGAAGAAATGGGCGACGAGATCCGATTCGAAGTCACCGGAAACGGGTTTTTATATAATATGGTCCGTATTATGGTCGGAACTCTTTATTACGTCGGGATCGGGAAGCTCAAAGCGGAGGAGATCCCCGAGATCATCGCTTCCCTCGATCGCACCCGCGCAGGCAAAACGATGCCGCCCGAGGGCTTGTATCTGAAAGCCGTCCGTTATGCGTTCGACGAAGCGGACGAACCGAAAAACGAGTGACCGTATTGACAAAAATCGACGAAACGCGCTACAATAAAAAAGAACAATTCGCGCGTTGATCGCGATAAAAGGGAGGATTGCTATGAAGAAACTTATCAAAGAATTCAAAGAGTTTATCAGTCGCGGCAACGTTATGGATCTTGCCGTCGGCATGATCATCGGAGCGGCGTTCACCGCGATCATTACGGCTGTCGTAAACGGCATTTTGAAACCGCTTATCAACCTGATCCCGATCAGCGAGACGGGCTTACAGACCATTCTTCGTCACGCTGTCGTGGACGCGGAAGGAAACGTCCTGACCGAAGCGTTGGTCCTCGATTGGGGCGCCGTCATTTCCGCGATCATTACGTTCCTTTTGACCGCGCTCGTCCTGTTTATCATCATCAAGGCGTACAATAAGGCGCAAGCGGGTCTCGGAAAAGTCAAAAAAGGATTCCTCGTCCTTATAAAACCCGAAGTCCGCGCGCTCCGCAGAGAAGGCAAGAGCTGGGCGGAGATCCGCGAGATCGACCAAAAGCTCGCCGCGGAGAAGAAAGCCGAAGAAGAGAAGGCGGCGGCGGAAGCGGCTGCCGAAGCCAAAGCGAATTCCACCGAAGGTCTTTTGGCGGAAATTCGGGACCTTTTGAAGGAAAAGAAAAACTGATCTCAAATCAAAAAGAAAAACAAAAAAAGAGAGCGGAGCGATCCGCTCTTTTTTTTTGCGCAAATCGCAGAATCGTACGGTGATCCGAAAGAGATTCATCACAGTGTGAAAATAATTTTATTCGAAAATATGAAATAAAATTCATATTATGCCGTGTTTTTCTTGACATCGGCGCATCGGCGGGCGTAAACTTGATTCGGTTAGCGTAGACTAACTTGCGTCGGCTGCTTGATCTTTTTTTAGAAGTGGAGTAGTCTTTGCCGAAAAAACGATAAAGGGGAGAGGGGATTTCTCTCGGAGGGGGAATATGAAAAAGAAGAAACGAGGAATTTTATCGTGGGTGCTCGAATTCGCGGGGAGAAAGCGGGCGTATTTCGGCGGCAGCGTCGCGCTTGCGATGCTCGGAGTCGCTGCGTCTTTTATTCCCTATATTATCATTGCGGGGATCGTCGAACGCTTGCTTGCCGGGAATGGGAATTGGGGCTATTATTTGATTCAGGTCCTTTTGATGGCTTTGTTTTGGCTTATCAGAATGACGTTGCACTCCTTTTCGACTTCTCTGTCGCATGTCGCGACTTTCACCGTCTTGGGAGGTATCCGAGAACAGCTTTGCGAGAAACTTTCAAAAATTCCGCTCGGATCCGTTCTCGACGACAACAGCGGAAGCTATAAGAATATAATCGTCGAACGCGTGGATTCCATGGAAACCACTTTGGCTCACATCGTGCCGGAGTTTACGGCAAACCTCATTTTGCCTATCGTAATGTTCGTTTACATTATGACGATCGATTGGCGTATGGGACTCGCCAATCTTGTCGGAGCGTTTATAGGGCTTATATTCATGGCGATTATGATGGCAAAGTCGAAGGGCGGATACGAGCTTTCGGTCGCGAAAACGAAAAAGCTCAACGATACCGCCGTGGAATATATAAACGGCATAGAAGTAATAAAAGCCTTCGGCAAGACGGGCAGTTCGTACGAAAAGTTCGTTACGGCGGCAAGAGAAGGTGCGGACGTGTTTATCAGCTGGATGAGAAGGTGCATTTGGCCGCAATCGGGCACGATGGCGTTTTTGCCGGCAACTTTTTTGGGAGTTTTGCCGATTGGTTTGCTCCTCGTTCGCGGCGGTTCGCTCACTGTGGGTGAATTCATAACCTGCATCATTTTGTCGGCAGGGTTGATCACTCCGCTCGTGGTCGCGTTCTCTTATACAGACGACTTATTGAAAATGGGGACCATCTTTGGGGAAGTTACCGAGATCCTCGAAAGAAAGGAAATGGAAAGACCTTCCGAATTGACAAGGGTTCCGCAAGGCTCGGATATTTGTCTTAAAGACGTAAAATTTTCGTATAAAGAAAAGGAAGTTCTGCACGGCGTGAATATGTCGATCAAGCAAGGAGAGTTCGTCGCGATCGTCGGTCCGTCCGGATCGGGGAAAAGTACCGTCGCGCGGCTGATCGATTCGCTTTGGGACGTCGATTCGGGTTCGATAACTTACGGCGGCGTGGACATAAGAGAGTTGCCGCTGAAATGGTATATGGAACAAATCTCGTACGTCGCGCAAGAGAATTACCTATTCGATCTGTCGATTAAAGAAAATATCCGCCTCGGAAGAGCGGGCGCAACGGATGAAGATGTCGTAAACGCTGCCAAAGCAACGGGCTGTCACGAGTTTATTATGGGGCTTGAAAACGGCTACGACACGGTCGCCGGCGGAGCGGGCGGTCATTTGTCGGGCGGCGAAAGGCAACGCATCTGCATCGCCCGAGCAATGCTCAAAAACGCCCCCGTCGTTATCCTTGACGAAGCGACGGCGTATACCGATCCCGAAAACGAGGCGCTTGTCCAGACGAGCGTGGCGAAGCTCGTTGAAGGCAGAACGCTTATCGTGATCGCGCATCGACTTTCGACGATAACGGCGGCGGATAAGATCTTCGTCATAAACGACGGCAACGTCGTGGCGTCGGGCAAGCAAGAGGAGTTGCTGGACGATTGCGATCTGTATAAAAAGATGTGGGAAGCTCACAGTATCGCAAAAGATGAAGACACCGATGCGGGCGTGATTTCCGCAAAGGAGGCTTAAAATGATTAAAATGGTAAAGAAATTCTTTGCGTTTTGCAGCAAAAAGAATAGGAAGAAATTCTATCTATCCGCCTTGCTCGGCGTAGTGGAAGCGATTTTTACCGCGATGAAGATCCCCGCCGCATTTTTCGCGATGAAAGCGGCGATCGGAAACGCAATCGACGTAAAAGCGATTCTTCTCGTTGTCGGACTTATGCTTATAAGCACGCTCGGCAAAATGTGCGTCAGCCGCTTTTCCTCCATGCTTCAAACGGAAGCGGGTTACGATACCTGCGCATTGAAAAGAATCGAGATCGGCGAACATTTAAGGTATCTTCCCATGGGGTACTTTAACGATACGAGCCTCGGGCATATCACGTCCGTCACGACCAATACGATGGAGCAGACGGGTGATATCGCGACGCGCGCGATTATGATGGTAATGCAAGGCAGTATCACGACGGTGGTGGTCGCGATCTTTATGTTCGTTTTCGACTGGCGCATCGGTCTGATTGCCCTTGCGGGGATAGGCGCATTTTTACTTGTCAATATGTGGACGAACAAAAGCGTCGCCAAGGTCGCGGATGAAAAACTTTCGTCGGACAGGGATATGGTCGGCGTGATATTGGAATACATTCAAGGCATCGCCGAGATAAGGAATTACAATATCGTCGGGCAGAATCGGTCAAGACTGAAAAATGCCATCGAAAGAAAGAAAAAAGCCGATATCAGAGCCGAACTCGCGGCAATACCCGCGGTCGGAGTGCAAAACTTTATCGTAAAACTGATCGGCGTCGTCATAGCCGGCGCGTCTGTCGCCTTGTATTTAGGCGGCTATATGAAACTCGTTTATACCATAACGATGTTGCTATGCTCGTTTATCGTGTTCGAATCTTTGGATCTTGCGGGGACTTATACGGCGCTTCTGAAAATAATCGGCAAAGGCGTCGATCTCGCAAACGAAATACTCGACGTCGAGCAAATGGATATCGACGGCGAAACCATCAAGCCCGAAAACAGGAATATTCATCTCGAACACGTCGGATTCGCTTACGAGAAACGCAAGATCATCGACGATATCACGCTCGATATCAAAGAAAACACGACTACGGCGATCGTGGGTCCTTCGGGCGGGGGCAAGACGACGATGACTGCTCTTATCGCAAGATTTTGGGACGTAAACGAAGGAGCTGTCACGCTCGGCGGAAGAAACGTCAAAGATTTCAGCTTCGACTCGCTGATGGAAAATTTCAGTTTCGTTTTCCAAAGGGTCTATTTGTTTGAAGATACCATTGCAAACAATATCCGATTCGGAAGACCCGAAGCGTCGATGGAAGAGGTAATAGAGGCGGCGAAGAAGGCATCCTGCCACGATTTCATTGCCGCTCTTCCGAACGGGTACGAAACGATCGTCGGCGAAGGCGGCGCGTCGCTGTCGGGCGGAGAAAAACAGCGCATAGCAATCGCGCGCGCCATAATGAAGGATGCACCGATTATCATTTTGGACGAGGCGACCGCAAACGTCGATCCCGAAAACGAAAAAGAACTCACCGAAGCGATCGAGAATCTCACCAAACAAAAAACGATCATTATGATCGCGCACAGGTTGAAAACCGTCCGTAACGCAGATCAGATCGTGGTTGTCGATAAAGGGAAAATCGTTCAGCAGGGCAAACACGACGAACTCGTAAAGCAAGACGGTATTTACAGAAACTTCATTACGGGCAGGAAAAAAGCCGTCAGCTGGAAATTGTCGTAACGGATTCGTACGCGGAGCGTCGAAGGATTGCTCCGAGAACTTATTACGAACGAAAAACTCATAAAAAGCACCTCATGCGAGGTGCTTTTTTGCACTATTAAAATTTTTCGTAATCGTTAAGAAAAGACAGGTCGGAATGAAAATGCCACGTCGCGTTTACGCCGAAACGGCGGCTCTTTTTGCATCCGAAACCGATCGGGAAAGAAAGAAATCAGTCCTTCCCGTTTTGAAAAAGATATGCGCGATTGAGCGGAGCAAGCGAGCGGATCGCCGACGGAGCGGGTAGGGTATTGACGGTATCCTCGCGATTGAAGTATAATGGATTCGAAAAAAAATATAACGCGCGGAATCAAATGATTTCAGAGATCGACGCTTTTTGTAATATTTTTGTAATACTCGCGGTGCTACAATGAGAGTATCTCAGAGTAGATTGGAGTGTCGGTCATGGGCGCATTGAAGGATCTGTATCAGATGATTTGGAAAGAACTCGGCGGAAGTCGAGCGTTTTCCGACGCCTCCGAACCTCTTTCTCGGGAGAATCTCAGGCGGGAGATCGCTCGCCACGGCGTCGCCAGAGAAGTGAATAATTTAGCTTGTATGTTGTTGCTGAATCCTCGGCAGAAAGGCTCGTTGCCGCTTTATAAAGAAAGCGACGAAGCCGCTCCGATCGATGATTTGGAACTCATCGTCAAAAACAACGTTACCGCAAAAAAATACGTTAAAACCATAAAAGATTGCATCCTCGATTTGGATGAATTATCCGCGGGCGCGGACCAAGCGGAAACGGAGGCTCTGCATAAGGACGAGCTGTCCGTCGCCGTCCTCAATCTGCTGCATCGCCAAGCGGCGCAAATCCTCGTTTTAAGCGGCGCGGATGAGAAAAATCAGCTGGAACTCTTTCTCAAACAGCCGAAGAATTTCGTTCGATCCGTCTTGCTCAGCGGGGATCGGGCTCCTTTCGCCTTCGACGGTATGGAATTTGCGAAAGACCTTTCGTCGGTAGATTCCGATTGCCGCGAATTCATTCGTAAATCGCATTTGGAGAAAAAGCATAACGCCGTTCGCAAAGAAGACGAACGGTTTAACAGAGACGCGCTGAAAATCGGCAGAATCATTCGGAAATTGGATCGGGCGTTGATCGAGGCGAAAGGCAAAAAATACGAGACTTTGGAGAGCAAGAAGGCGAGGGCGGAAGAGCTTCTCGCGAAATCGACGATGCTTCGGCGCAGCGCTCTCAGGGACGCTTTCCGCGCGGGCGATATCAGCGATTATTATTATCGTGAACGTGGCGAACAGTTGCAAAACAGCATATTTACGCACGTTCCGGAGATGTTTGAAGCGGACGCGCTCAAAGACAAAGAGGAGTACTTAAAGGAGCACGATCTGCAAGATCTCAGCAAAGAAGAAAGAGAAGACGTTTGCAATCTTGCGAGAAAAAAGACCGAAGCGGACAAAGAACTCTATTTCAAAAAGAGATTTCTGACCAATCGGAAACTTGCGCGCTCGAATCGCTATATGATCTCGGAAATGTTTTTGATCAAAGAACGGTTTTATCGAGGTCTTGCAGAGGAGAACGGGGTTTATGAAGACACGCCGAAAACGGGCGAAGCGATAGGAAACGGAGAAACCGAAACGGCGATGCGGCAAAACCCGCCGACCGAAGAAAAAACAAGGAGCGTGAAAAATGATCATTTTAGCAGTTGACGACGAAGCTTTGGCGTTGAAATCAATTTCGGACACAATAAAAAAGATCAAGCCGGACGCCGAGCTTTATATGTTTCGCGATCCTGTTCCCGCTTTGCAGGCGTTGGAGAGCGGGGTGAAGCCCGACGTCGTTTTCAGCGACGTCAGAATGTATGATATGACGGGAATCCAATTCGCGCACCGCGTAAAAGTGATTTACCCGCGCGCGAATATCGTTTTCGTGACGGGATATTCGGATTATATGATGGACGCGATCCGCCTTCACGCCAGCGGGTACTTGCTGAAACCCATCGACGAAGGTCAGCTGAAAGAACAATTCGAAAATCTCCTGTACCCGACGACGGGGAAGGGGAACGGACAGAAGTTTTACGCGCAAACCTTCGGAAATTTCGAATTTTATTGCGACGGCGCGCCCGTCCGATTCGCCCGCGCGAAAGCGAAAGAACTCTTGGCGTATTTGATCGATAAGAACGGCGCCGCATGCACGCGCTCGGAATTGCTTGTAAACGTCTTCGACGACAGTGCGAGCGGGGATCAATCCTTGTCGCAGGCGTTTTCCGTTTTGAGTAAGACGCTGGCTTCTCTCGGCGGCGGCTCGATCCTTCTCAAAGCGCATAACTCTTACGCGATCGATCCCGATATGATCGGTTGCGATTATTACGATTATCTGAAAGGCGATATCAAGGCGATCAACGCGTATCAGGGCGCGTATATGGCGAACTACGCGACTTGGTCGGATCTGACGGGACCGAAAAAATACAGGATGTAAGGAGACTCGGCGCTATGGACGAAAACGTCAAAAAAAGAAACGAACTTCTCGCCGGAAAGATCATAAAAGGACTTTCGTCGCGCAATATGCAAGGCTATTACGCCGAGAACAAAAGCGAAGCGTTGAAGATCGCTTTGTCATTGATCCCCGAGGGATCGGTTGTTACGATGGGCGGCAGCATGAGCGTAAAGGAGATCGGATTGACGGACGCGTTAAAGGCGGGGAATTACCGCTTTATCGATCGCGCCGAATATCAAAACCCCCGCGAGGCGATGCTTCTCGCTTATGACGCGGACGTCTTCCTCGCAAGCGCAAACGCGATCACCGAAGACGGGATCATGGTGAATATCGACGGCAACGCAAACCGCGTGTCCGCGATCGCGTTCGGTCCGAAAAGATTGGTTTTGGTGGTCGGGATGAATAAAGTCGCTCCCGATCTCGACGGCGCGATCAAGCGCGCCAGAAATATCGCAGCCCCCATAAACGCGCAGCGTTTCGGGCTGAAAACGCCCTGCGCGCTGACGGGATCTTGCGCCGATTGCAAAAGTCCCGACACGATTTGCTGTGAGTTTCTGATCACGCGGTATTCCCGCCACAAAGATCGGATCCACGTCATTTTGGTAGGAGAAAATTTGGGATATTGATCGCGTTTTCGATCGAGGAAACGCAAAGCGGAAAGCGAGGGTCGCTTCCTGCGGCAAAAGAGAACGTCCGACGATTCGAGAGGTGATAAATGGAACGTTTGCAAGCGTTACAAACGGAAATAATGATCGCGTTGATCGGCATTTGCGTCGTCGTCTCTCTTTTCGCGGTAATCACGAAATCCATTCCGAAAAATAAAAAAATTCCGATGGTCCTTTTGGAAATCACGGCGGCTTTCCTCTTGCTCTTCGATTATTTTGCATACATGTACAGGGGAGACGTCAGTCGACTCGGATTCTGGATGGTTCGGATCTCCAATTTCGCGGTCTTCTTCTTGACGATCTTGGTTTTATTCGCGTTCAATCTTTATTTGACCGACGTTTTCAAAGATAAGTGGAACGGGGAAACGCCCTTTCGTCTCAAACTCGTAAAATGGCTCGCGCTGGTCGGCGTCGCTGTCTTGATCGTTTCGCAGTTTACGGGATTGTATTACACGTTCGACGAAGCCAATCGCTATGTTCGATCCCCCGGATTCATCGTTTGTTATCTTTTCCCGATTATCATTTTGATTCTTCAACTTTCCGTCATCATTCAATATCATCGGAATCTTTCGACTCGAATGCAGATCGGTTTGATCGTCTTTTCCGTCGCGCCGTTGATCTCTTCCGCCGTGCAGGTGTTTACCTATGGATTGTCCCTGACCAATATTTCCACCGCCGTTACCGCGGTCATTCTTTACGTCTTCGTTATTTTCGATATCGATAAAACGATGATGGAAGCGCACGAACGCGAAACGGAGTACTTAAAAGAGCGCAAGCATCAAAAGGACGTCTTGCTCAATCAGACGGCGTTGGTTTTGGCAAACGCCATCGACGCGAAAGACAAATACACGCACGGTCACTCTACGCGCGTTGCGAAGTATTCCAAAGAGATCGCGTCTCTCGCGGGAAAGAGCGAACAGGAATGCGAAGAAATCTATTACGCGGCTCTCGTCCACGACGTCGGGAAGATCGGAATTTCCGACTCCGTTATCAATAAGAAAGGGCGGCTTACGGACGAGGAATACGAGGAAATGAAAAAGCATCCCGTTATCGGGAAAGATATTCTTTCAAGCGTCAACCTCTCTCCGTTCTTGGTCGAGGGTGCATACTCGCATCACGAGCGATACGACGGCAAAGGATATCCGGAAGGGAAGAGGGGCGAAGAAACGCCCGAACTCGCGCGGATTATCGCCGTCGCGGACGCCTACGACGCGATGACTTCCAAGCGCAGTTACCGCGATCCGCTTCCGCAGGAAAAAGTCAGGGCGGAGATCGAGCGGGGCGTCGGAACTCAATTCGATCCGAATTTCGCGAAAATTATGCTTCGATTGATCGACGAGGATACGGCGTACGAAATGCGCGAAAGAGGTTGAATCGACAACGAATCAAGAGGGCAGGACAAAATCCTGCCTTTTTTTCTGCGACGGCAGGATCGGCGGCGGGGCGGTTGTAAATCGGATATTGACGGATCGGGATGGGAATGGTATACTGAAAATATCAACGAAGGGAGGTAGGATTATGCATTTTATTTTCTTCGGACCGAGCGGCTCGGATGCGGCGGAAAGAGTCAAAAACGCGTATACCGCGGTTCGCAGTACCGAGAATTTCAATTGGACGTTCATCTTTATTTTGGCGGTCGTGTTTTACGTCTATTGGACGGAGATCAAGAACAAGAATTACGACGCCGTCGTCGCGGGAATCGCGCTCTATTCCGTGCATTGGTTCTACGAGATTATGAACGCCGTGATCGGAAAGGCGTCGGGGTATCCTTTGTGGTGCGTGTCAGGCGCGAGCACGACCTTTATTCTGTTGATCGGTGTTTGCTGGGAACTCTCGATGATGTTCTCCATCGCGGGTATCATCTCTTATAAAATGCTCGGCGATAATCCCGATAAAGTCCTTTTCGAGCGCGGCAAATTCAAGATCACGATGCGTTTCGCAGGAGTCCTCGGAATGTCGCTCCTGTTCGCGTTGATCGAATCTTTCCTCGCGGGGACGGAAAACGGCTCCTTTATTTGGGTCTATAAGTGGTGGGGCGTCCTTCCCGTCTGGATCACGACCTACGTTCCGTTCTTTATCGCGGCGAATTACGTCCCGAAGATGAAGCCCAAGGCGAAAAAGATCTTCCTGTTCTCGCTCGTCGGGCTGAATATTCTGTTACTTGCGATTCTGATCCCGCTCGGCGTGATCTGATCGGAACGATCGTTTTTCATCGATCGAAACGGAAAATGCGAGCGGGGGTTTTGGCTTCCGCTCGTTTTCGTAAACCGCGTTTTGCGGAAAAAGTCGGATATTGACTTTTTTTCGCATAGGCTCTATAATTCATTTATGGAGCTGTATTACTTTGATTTGGCAATTTCTTGTATCGCCGCGGTGCTCGCGATCTTGGCATCGCTCAGCATAGCGTTTTTTTCTCGCGCCAAATCGGATGAAAAGGTTAATAAAATCATTATTCTTTTGATGTTTTTGGTAATCTCGATTTTCGGCGGGATTTCTCGGGTTTATATCGCGCAGCCGTATGCCGCCCGCGGACCGATCTTTGCCTTTCGCAGCATAACGATCGCGGCGAGCCTCGGGCTTCTTTGCGCAATCTTTTGGGCGGTCGGTCGTCTCGCTTCCGTCCCGCCCAAGAAATATTTGGTATGGTCGATCGTTATAACCGCTTTATCCGGCGTCGCGGCGATCTTGCTCGTCGTCAACGGGTTTACGCACTTTTTGTTTGACGTCGGCAAAGGAAACCAAATTTTTATCGGAAAGGCGTTTTGGATCCTTCCCGTCTTGGAAGGAGGGCTTTGGCTTGCCGGCGTGGTTTGGGCTGTTTTGAACCGACGCGCGCTGTCGAGGCAGGACGCGATGATGTTCGTGATGCTGTTCGGCTTTTTCGCGGCGGGTACTGCGCTCGATATCGTTTTCCCGCAGATCACCTTTTTCGCGATGCTCGGGATCCTCGGTTTTTTGGCGGCGCTTGCGGTGGAATGCTCGAAAAGCGAGGTTCGTTTAGAAAAGGAAAAAGAAGAAGCGGATCGCCTGCGGAAAGACGTTACCCGCGCGAACGAACAACTTTTGCACAGTCAAGTTTCGCCGCATTTTATTTATAACGCTTTGACGGCGATCCAAGCGCTTCCGAACAATCCGGACACGACGAAAAAAGCGATCGGCGATTTCGCGAGATTCCTGCGCCAAACGCTGACGACGATCAATGAAAACCAGCTGATCCCCTTCGATATGGAGCTCGAAAACGTGCAAACCTATTTTCGCCTGGAAAAGATTCGCTTCGGGGAAAAACTGAAAGTCGATTACGATATCGAAGAAGATAATTTTTACGTTCCCGCGATGAGCGTCCAAATCCTTGCGGAAAACGCGGTCAAGCACGGCGTTTCGGTCAAGCGCGAGGGCGGGACGGTCAAGATCACGACGAAGAAAAGGGGCGATTCGGTCTTTATAACGATCGAGGACGACGGCGTCGGGTTTGACGTCAATAAAGCGCTCGATTCGACGCATATCGGGATCCGAAACGTTAAAAACAGGCTTCATACGCTTTCGGCGGGAGCTTTGTATCTTTTCAGCGAGATCGGGAAAGGGACGACGGCGTCGATCGAGATCTACACTCAGAAAAAATAAAAATTTTCCCTCGTTCGGAGTTTTTCCCCGAAAAAGAGACACGTTTTTTTTGAATGTAAAACGGCGAATGATCTCGCCGTTTTTTTTCTTTCGGATCATCAAACGGAATTTCCGAAAAGGAAAGTTTTGAACGAAATACCCCATTGACGAAAGACGATTGAATGGAGTATAATACAAAAAATGTTATGTTTTGCATTCATTGTTTAGAATCGGAGGGAAAAGACAATGAGCGAAAAGTTGAAACGATTGATTTTGATCACCGCGATTTTTGTCCTCGCGCTGAGCCTTGCGCTCGTCACGGTTGCGTGCGATAAGCCGGGGGCAGACCCAAAACCCGAGCCCGAAAAACAGATCGTGCGGTTGGACGCCGCGCCTTCCGCAGACTCGGACAAGACGGTTTCGGAGGGAAAGTTCGTCCTGCCGGAAGGGCAGGCGGTTTCGTTTTCGGTGAGTGATTTTGCGGTAAAAGCCGTTTATTCGGATGGGAGCGAGGCTTCGATCACGGGCGGCTTTTCCATCGACGCAAGCTCGATCTCGGAAAACGTCACCGCGGGAACGTATTCCGTCACGATAACCTACGGGTCGCACAACGCTTACGTCTCGGTCGAAGTCGTAACTTCGCTGACGCCGCTGCCCGCTCTCGACGATAGCGTCGAAAAGCGTTTTTCGTATGAGGGAACCCCGTTTGACCTTATAACCGAGCTCGACGCGCAGCGCGAACAAGCGGATCGGATCGAGACGCTTCTTTCCGACGGCAAAATTTCGATCTCGACCGAAGAAAATCTCGGCACGCGCAGCGCGACGGACGCGGGGGATTATATGCTTTGCCTCGTCGCCGCGCCCGGGTACGCTTGGGTGGATCAATACGGAGGAAACGTCACGGAAAAAACCTTCCGTTGGTCGATCGCGAAAAAGATCGTTCCGATCCCGTCCGTAGACGGCCCTACGACGTTTGAATACACGGGGCAGGTAATCACGCTCCCCGTCAATTTGCACGGATTCGGCGATCATATCACGCTGTCGAACGGGGTTTCGGAGACGAATCAAGGGATCGACGCGAACGGGGAAGACGGCGGCTATTTCTGCTACGCCTTTATCAGGGACGAAGATCAAAACAATTACGTCTTCGAAGGCGGCATGGTCGGCGCGGACGTCTGCTCTTGGAAGATCACGCCGAAGAAAGTCGCATATCCGACTCTTTCCGGGTATCAGTGGAGCGAGACGCGGAACGGCGTCGAATACTATCACTATCCTTATACGGGAAGCGAGATCGCAGTCGCGACCAATTTGGATAACGATCCTGCTTTCACCGTTCGGAAGAATGCCGGCGGCTTGATCGTGGACGTCTATCCCTTTGAAAACGGATCGTACTTCGTGGAGATCGATCTCGCGGATCAGACGAAATCGGGCAACTATCGTTGGGCGGACGGAACGCGGATTTCCGCCGTTTCGCTTAACGTCGTCGTCGACCCGATCGATTACGTCCTTCCGAGCGCGGTCTCGTCCGCTACCCTGAAAGCGAGCGCCGACTATTCGTCCTCGGGCTCTTTCGAGACCATCGGCGCGAACGCGTTTACCGAGGCAACGCGCGATTTGCTCGCGGATCAAGAGGTCTGGATCGACGGCGTCTCGGACGTGACGTATAACGACGGCGCGACCTACGGCGCGGGCGTACAAACCCTTCAATTCCTGTTTAAGCGCAGCCAAAACTATAAACCGCTTCCGATCGAAATCGAAGTGACGATCAATCGCGCGGTCGTAATCGTTCAGTCGCCCGCGTGGTACGGACCGCAGAACACGACCGATTCGGAGAACGTCTACGACGTCGGAGAAGGGAATTTCCTCTATAACGGTTTGCCGCAGAGAAAAGAACTCGACTTGTACTATTACTCCTACGCTTTGCTTGACGAGTTGCTTTACGCGAAAGTTACCTACGACGTTTATTACGGAACGGAAGAGGGCGTCTACGGAGAAACTCCGATCGCGCACAACGTCGTAACGAGCAACGATTACGGCAGGTATCGCTTCGCGTACGACGGAGAAAACAGCGCTGCCGCCGGCTACTACAAGACGGTCGCGACCCTTTCGATCGACGGCGGGAATTACGTCTTTATAGATGAGAATCAAGCCGAAGTCACTTCGGTCGAGACGACTTGGAAGATCGAAAAGGCGAAATTGGTCCTGTATCCCGCCCTCGGCGGCACCCATTACAGCAATCAAGGCTTCATTTATCAAGCCGGGAGAAACGCGGAAGAACGCCCGTACGGCTACTACACGGGCATAGATAAGACCGTCGTCTTAAACGAAAGCGAAACGGGACTTGAACTTGCGGATCGGTACGGAAACGACGGGACTCCGAAAGCGGTAAGCGTTACGGTCGCCGATTACGTCGAGATCGGAGAGCTGAGTCATTTTGTCTACGACGTTGGCTCGGCGACGTGGATCGCGGCGTTGAATACGTCGGAGACGGGCAAATACAAAACGACCCTCGGCGCATCTTTGAAAGAAGGACTTTCCGCGAATTACGAGCTTACGGTCAAGGAGAGCGAGTGGAGGATTTATTCCGACACGATCGACGCGAGAAGTCTCGCTTGGGTGAACCTCGGGCAATACGCTTACGGCAAGGGCGAACCTTACGTCTTTAACGTCCCGGATGGGCTTTCCGTTTGGACTTCGTTGGACAGTGACGCGACCTATCAGGGCGGAAACGTCGGCTTGAATCGCAAGTATTGCAGGGTCTACGCTTCGGAGTTTGCGGACGGTTACGAAGGCGTTACGATCCTGAAACCCGATAGCTGGATCTATAACGAGCCGAATCACAATATTTCGAGCACGTCGGAGTACACGATCACGAAAAGGGTCTTGACGAAAGACGATTTCTATATGAACGTCGTGATCAACAGACCCGAATCGCCGCTTCCCGAGATCCGCAAAATGACGGATGATTACGAGGTCGGGTTTGAGGACGGCGCGGGGTATTACGGAGATCTCGGATACGACGATATGCGGGATTTCGGAATTATGATCGAGCGCGACGTTTGGGCGGATAATTTGCACGGTTGCATTTCAAACGAATTCGAGCGCGGAGAGTACACGTTCAGCGGATTCGTCTGGATCCAAAACGCGACGAACGGCAACTACGGGTTCGACGAGACGCAGGATTACGTCGAGCTTTTGACCGAGGACTATTACTGGGGAGAGGAGGAGATCGTCGATTACGACAGCTTGTCTTATAAATATATTTTGCGCTTCTCCTTTACTTGGAGTATCGTTTAAGAAGCGTAGCGAACGCTCGGAAAACGGGAGAACCTTCCTTCGATGGAAGGCTCTCCTTTTTTTCGGATGCAATTGACGGTTGACAAAATTTTCGAGGGTATTGACAATTTGGGATATATATACTAAAATATAATTAACTTAATAATCGGCAAAATCGGGGAAACCCGATGACGCAAAGCTATAGGGCCTTTAACCATGGCAGCCAGTTGCACACCTTTTACGATCGAATTCCGTGAATCGTTCAGTCGGATCCGATCGATCGAACCGTGTATGAAACCGTCGCTCTTGCTTTGCGTGTAGCGGCGTTTTTTATTGTAAGCGCCGAATCGACGTAGAAAAAAACGAGAGGATGAAACGTAACGACGGAAAACAAAACAGAAACGAAACGCGAATTCGGAGACCGATCAAAAGGACTTTGCTGATCCTTTCCGTTCTCGTTATCGTCGTCCTTTGCGGGCTGACGACTTTGCTGTCGTATTTATTCGTTTCTTCGATCATTGAAAAAGATAACAGTGAACGCCTTACCGATATCGTTTCTTATATTGAGACGCGGGTCGACGCCGATGATTTGAAGGCTTGCCGCGACACGGGGGTAAAATCCGCGAAATACGTCGAATTGCAAGCCTTTTTGAATGAATTTATCGACGAGTTCGATATTGTCTATCTTTATATCGTCGTTCCGACGAAGACGGAGATGGTCAACGTCATTTCCGCGACCAGCCGAGAAGAGCGCGACGCGGGCGAGGACGATCTCGAACTCGGCGAGATCAGCGACGCATACACCGAAGAGGAACTCAAACCCTATTGCGACCTGTACGGGAAAAAGGAGATCGGATTTTTTGAAGAGTCCTCGGATTGGGGAACGTATTTTACCGCCTGTAAAACCCTTTTCGACAGCAACGGAGAGAAAGTCGCGCTGATCTGCGCGGACAGAGATATCAATGCGATCCGCAGACGCACCGCGATGATGGTCGTTACCGTCGCGGGATCGGTCCTCGCCGCCATCACGATCTTCGCGCTCGTCGTCAGATTCCTGTTCCGAAAGAACGTGACGGGTCCGCTTTTCAATCTTGAAGAGAACGCGCGTTCCTTCGCGAGCGATGTTAAAAACGGTTCCGAGATAACGAAAACGGATTACGTTTCTCCCGAGATCAAGACCGGAAACGAGGTCGAGTCGCTTGCCGATGCGATCGAGTATATGGCGACCAGCTTGAAAGAAAGCGCGCAAAAATCCATCGACGCGGCGCGCGAGTACGCGAAAAATCTGTACGCCGCCCGCGAACAAGCGGACAGCGACGCTTTGACGGGCGTAAAGAACAAGCACGCGTATATCGATCTCGAAGGGCAGATCAATCAAACGATCGAAGAAGGGAATCCGAAACCGTTTGCGGTCGTGATCTTCGATATCAACGGATTGAAGCGCGTAAACGACACCGAAGGTCACGTCGCCGGCGACGACTTTATCCGCTCGGCGTGTAAACTTATCTGCGACGTGTTCAAGCACAGCCCCGTCTTCCGCGTAGGCGGCGACGAATTCGCCGTGATCGCCGAGGGCGAGGATTATGTCGATATCGAAGAACGGGTCGAAGAAGTCGAAAAGAGAAATCAAAAGAATCGCGAGAGCGGGCAGGCGACGGTCGCATGCGGGTTCGCGAGATACGACGGAGAAACCGACGTGATGTCCGTCTTTAAGAAAGCGGATGCGCGGATGTATGAAAACAAGCGAAAAGCCGAGCGATAAAAGCAAGGCTCAATAAGGAGGATCAAAATGGCAAAGGCAGAAAACAAGTATTCGGGAACGCAAACCGAAAAGAATCTCGAAGCGGCGTTCGCGGGCGAATCGCAAGCGCGCAATAAATATACCTATTTCGCGTCCGTCGCGAAAAAGGAAGGTTACGAGCAGATCTCGGCGCTTTTCCTGAAAACCGCGGAAAACGAAAAAGAACACGCGAAACTTTGGATCAAAGAGCTGAAAGGGCTCGGAAGCACGGCGGAGAATCTCGAAGCCGCGGCGGACGGGGAAAATTACGAATGGACGGATATGTACGAGTCCTTCGCCGTCACCGCCGAAAAGGAAGGCTTCCCCGAGCTCGCGAAGAAATTTCGCCTTGTCGGGGCGATCGAAAAGCATCACGAAGAGCGCTATCGCGCGCTTTTGAAAAACATCGAAACGGCGCAGGTCTTCGAAAAAAGCAGCGTCAAAGTCTGGGAATGCCGCAACTGCGGGCATATCGTCGTCGGCGAAAAAGCGCCCGACATCTGCCCGACCTGCGCGCATCCTCAATCGTATTTCGAGATCAATTGCGAGAACTATTGATCCGAAAAGGAGGAGAAAAAGCGATGTAATTTCGGTTTTATGGATCTTCGGGGCGTACTTACCTTTCTTTCTGTATAACGTTTTTTCGGTATGCCGCGGTAAATGCAAAGCGAAAAGGGACAGCGAAGGATTTCGGAGAAGATTCGACCGCTCGTCCTTATTCGGGGAAGCGTACGGAGGCTTTCCCCGGCGATGCGGGCGATTCGCCCTCAATCGGGATTCGACTTTGCGACCGCGTTCGACGTGCCGCTCCATACAACGTTGTTCGGGTGCGTTCCGTCGGTCTTTAAGATCTGATTTCGCCGAGTGCGGATCAGGGGAGAGAAAGATCGGCTGATTGCCGATCTTTTTCTGCCCTTTTTCAAAACTTTGATTATTTTTGTCACATTTTCGGGAAATGGAAGCAACTATAAAGCGGACGGCGCGGATCGCGGGCGTAACTTGACGACTTTTTCCCCGAGGTGATATGATAAAACCGACACGCGGAAGCTCCGCGGGAAGGAGAAAACCTTGAACGAGAGCGAATTCAACAGATTGCTTTTGTCCGTAAAGACGAGCGAACGGGCGCTGACGAAACTGCACGGGTATTATTTCGGCAGGATCGTTTTTCACGTCGCAAAGACCTACGGAAAACCTTTCGCCGAAGACGTCGCCGAGGATTTCTTTCTGTGGCTTCTGAAAGCGGAGCATCTGCCGCACGTCCTGTATCCGACTGCTTGGGTCTATCTCCAATGCGACAGTATCGCCAAGCGAAAGGTGCAAAAAGAAGCTCGTTACGTTCACGGCGAGATCGAATTCGAGCAGGAAGAAAAGCATAAGGAAGAGCTGTTCGGCGATCTGTACGAAGCGATCGGCGGACTCGGCGAGATCGAGAAAAAGATCGTCGAAATGCATTACTGGGAAGGCTATTCTTTAAAGGAGATCGCGCCGATCCTCGGGATCGAGTACGCCGCCGTTCGCCAGCGGCATAAAAGGCTTCTATCGAAACTGAAAGAGACGTTGAAGAAGATCGGGATCTGACGGAGGGAAATATGTCGAAAGAAAAGAAATTGAAACGATATGCCGAAAACAGGCTTTCCTCTTTCGCCGACGGCGAAGATTCGTTGGCGCGCCTCAAAAAAGAGCAGACGTTGAACGCGCCGCGCAAGGAAAAGAAAGAGCGGAGCCCCTTCCTTTTCAAAAAGGCGGCGGTTACTTTTTCCGCGGTCATCGTCATTGCTGCGGTGGCGGTTTGTTTTGCGCGATTCGCGCCTATTATGACTCCGAATAAAGCGATTCCCACCGCGTCGAACAGTTCGGCTTCCGAGTCGAAAGGTTCTTTTTGGCATTGGGGCGCGGACGATGCGTCCGGAAACCACGGATTCCTTCCGTCGCCGAAAGGCGGATCGCAGACGGAAAACGCGGGGGAATCCTCTTCTCCGAGCAATGCCGAGATCCTTGCGGAACTCAACGCTGCAACCGAGTTTTTGAAAGTCACGCTTCCGAGTGGGGCGTCGGCGCGAAAATCGGACTCGGTCGATGGCTACGAAATTACTCTCTATGACGGCGGGAAGTATTTGTTCGGCGCGCTTGTCTCGTTTGAAGAGGCAGATCCGGAGGATGCCGCTTTCGGCAATCATCGGGCGACTGTCGGAGAGCAACCGTTTGTCTACAAGGAAGATAGCGCAGGCGTTTGGCAAGGAATCATTACGACCGAAAAAGAAATCGTCTACGTTGTTTACTGCGTAAGTGAGGGCGAAGAAAACTTCCTCAGGACGGTAGGCTCGTATTTTTCAAAAAAATAATTTTTTCGATTTTTTGTCACATTTTTCCAAAGAAGCGGTAACTGATAAGTGAACGAAGGTTTCGCAAGGGAAACCGAAAGAAAGGAGAAAGAAGATGAAAAGAATTCTTGCGATAATTCTATTGGTCGTTACGGCGTTCGCGCTGGTCGCGTGCAGCGGTAAGTCCGTCAAACCGACGGCGCATCTCGTAAACGATGCGTTTCCCTCCTCGGGCGGATACTATAAGCCCGCTGCCGAGCCTGCGAAAGGCACGGGGGACGGCGGTTACGCTTATAGAGAAAGCGGCGAAGGTTTCGCGGCAGACTTCGGCGAGTACGGGGAAGGCGGACTCCCCGCTTCGGAGAATAAAAATCAGATCCGCGCGGGGCAACTGACCGCGAAGGCGCAAAACGATAACGATGCGTACGAGGATTGGAAAGACCTGTTCGCGCCTTTTACCCAAAACCAAAAGGAAGGACAATTCCATCGCTATTGGGGCGAGGGTGACGATATTTGGATCTGCAATACCGTGAAACGTGTAAAAGTAACCGTTAAAAACGGTGAGATTCCCGCAGTCGGCGCGACCGTTACCTATACCGATTCAAATCAAGTCGAATGGATCTCGAAGACGGATCTCGGCGGCGTGGCGTATCTTTTCCCGACGGCGGACGAAGGCGCGCTTGCGGTCGCTTCGGGCGAGACGAAAAAGAGCGTGAACTTCACTGCGGAGAATCGCGATCTTTCGGTCGATCTCTCGGCAAACGAAGAAAAAGCGAATCTCGTTAAACTGATGTTCGTGATCGACGCGACGGGGTCAATGGGCGACGAAATGGATTATCTCGCCGCCGAACTCTCGGACGTTATCCATCGCGTGGCGGCGCAGGCGAACGGGGTGAAGATCGATCTCGCGCTCCTCTTTTATCGCGACGACGGCGACCAAGAGAAATTCGCCTATTCGGATTTCGAGACGGTTTCCGAAGAAGAAGGACTCAAAAAACAGCTGAAAGTTCTGGATGCTCAATCCGCTACGGGCGGCGGCGACACGCCCGAAGCGGTGGACGAAGCGCTCGTCCTCGCCGCGGAAAAGAATTGGGGAGAGGAGAATTCCACGAAATTGATGTTCTTGGTCCTCGACGCGCCCTCTCACCGTTTGCTTGAAAATCGCAACCGCACGTCGAGCGCGGTGAAAACCGCCGCGGCGAAGGGGATCCGCATTTGCCCCGTGCTTTGCAGCGGCGCGGATCTCTTCTGCGAATACGTAACGAGGACGGCGGCGATCCTGACGGGCGGCACTTCGATTTTCATCACCGACGATTCGGGAATCGGCGGTTCCCATCTCGATCCCGAACTGCCGGACGTTACGGTGGAAAAACTGAACGATCTTCTCGTTCGCCTGATCGTAGGATATCACACGGGCGATTTCGGAGAGGCGAAGGCTTGGAACAAGGGCGAAGAACAAACGCAATTTCCGGAAGGCGAAGCCGATCCCGAGACCTCGGGCGATCCTGCGTCTCCCGTGCCGACGGAAGAGTGATCGAAACGCTCGGAGGGATAATAAATCGAAAAACGGAAAAGGTCGGCAGTCGCCGACCTTTTTTCGTAAAAACAAAAAGAGAGTGGGGCTTCTTTCCGCGTTGACAAATCGCGCCGAGGGGGAGTATACTTTTTTATGAAAAACCGCCGACCGCGCGGCTCAGGGGAGGAAGCTATGGAGTACAGAACCGAACGGGACAGTATGGGCGAAATTAAGGTGCCCGCCGATCGCTATTGGGGCGCGCAGACTCAGCGCAGCTACGAGAACTTCCGAATCGGAGAAGAAAAGATGCCGAAAGGAATCCTTCGCGCGTTCGCCGTCGTCAAAAAGGCTTGCGCGCTGACGAATTATTCGCTCGGACTTTTGGATGAAAAACGCGCGACCTTGATCTCTTCCGTTTGCGACGAGATCCTCGCGGGCAAGCTCGAAGGTCATTTTCCTCTCGCCGTTTGGCAGACGGGCAGCGGCACGCAAAGCAATATGAATTTTAACGAAGTCATCGCGAATCGCGGAAACGAGATCGCAGGGGAAAAGCTCCTTCATCCGAACGATCACGTCAACCGTTCGCAAAGCTCCAACGATACTTTCCCGACCGCGCTGCATATCGCCGCGGTCGTCGCGCTCAAAGAAAAGCTCTGCCCCGCCCTCGAAGAAATGATCGCCGATTTCAATCGTCTCGAAAAGGAGAACGAAGGCGTCGTCACCGTCGGGCGCACGCACTTGCAGGACGCCGTCCCCATCGCGTTTTCTCAGGAGATCAGCGGATGGCGGGCGATGGTCGAGCGTTCGCTTTTTATGATCCGAAACGCTTCGGACGGACTTCTCGATCTCGCGCTCGGCGGCACCGCCGTCGGAACGGGACTGAATTGCCCCGCGGGATTCGCGGAAAAGGTCGCGGAAGAAGTCGCAAAGGAAACGGGCGAACCCTTCCGTACGGCGCCGAATAAATTCCACGCGCTTTCCTCGAAAGATGATATCGCGTTCGCGCACGGCGCTCTGCGCGCTCTCGCCGCCGATTTGATGAAGATCGCGAACGATATTCGCTGGCTTTCTTCGGGCCCCCGCTGCGGACTCGGCGAGATCCGTATTCCCGAGAACGAGCCCGGCTCGTCCATTATGCCCGGGAAGGTGAATCCGACCCAATGCGAAGCGCTGACGATGGTCTCCGCCGAAGTCATGGGGAACGACGTTACGATCGGAATCGCGGCGTCGCAGGGAAATTTTCAGTTAAACGTCTATATGCCCGTGATCGCCTATAACTTTTTGCAATCGGTCGGGCTTCTCGCGGACGCGGTCCGCTCCTTTACGGCGCATTGCCTTTCGGGCTTGACCGCCGATCGGAAAAAAATGAAGGAAAACTTGGATCGGACGCTGATGTCCGTTACGGCGCTATCGCCGCATATCGGCTACGATAACGCCGCGAAGATCGCGAAAGCCGCGCATAAGAACGGGACGTCGCTTCGCGAAGAAGCGATCGCGCTGGGATTTATGACGGGCGAAGAATTCGACCGTCTCGTAAAGCCCGAAGAAATGATTTGATAAAATCGGAAAATCGAAAAAGAAAAGGAAAGGGCGCGGAAGCGCGCTCGCGGTGTGAAAAATGAACTATGCGGAAGAATCCTTAAAGAAGCATTACGAATGGAAGGGAAAGCTCGAAACGGTCCCGAAGATGAAGATCGAGAATCGCGACGACCTCTCTTTGGCATACACGCCCGGCGTCGCCCAAGCGTGTTTGGAGATCAAAGACGATCCCGAAAAATCCTATCTTTTGACCGGGCGCGGAAACCTCGTCGCCGTCGTGACGGACGGGACGGCGGTCCTCGGACTCGGAAATATCGGACCCGAAGCGGGTATGCCCGTTATGGAAGGGAAGTGCGTCCTGTTCAAGGCGTTCGGCGGCGTGGACGCGATCCCGCTTTGCATTCGCAGTAAGGACGTCGACGAAATCGTAAACACCGTGGCGCTCCTCGCGGGAAGTTTCGGCGGGATCAACCTCGAAGATATCGCCGCGCCGCGCTGCTTCGAGATCGAAAGAAAGCTCAAAGAGCGCTGCGACATCCCCGTCTTTCACGACGACCAACACGGCACCGCCGTCGTCGTCCTCGCCGCGGTTCTGAACGCGTTGAAGGCGGTCGGAAAGGAGATCGGGAAGATCAAAGCGGTCATAAACGGCGCGGGCTCCGCCGGGATCGCGATCGCGAAACTCCTCTTGTCCCGCGGTTTGAAAAATTTGACGATGTGCGATAAAAACGGCGTGATCGCGGAAGGACTCGATTGGCTGAATCCCGCGCAATCGGAAATGGCGAAGGTCACGAACCGCGAACGCGTTACGGGAAAACTCGCGGACGTTCTCGCGGGCGCGGATCTCTTTATCGGCGTTTCGGCGGGAAACCTCGTTTCGCCCGAAATGGTGAAGAGCATGGCGAAAGACGCGATCCTTTTCCCGATGGCGAATCCGACCCCCGAGATTATGCCCGACCTCGCGCTCGCTTCGGGCGCCGCCGTTGTCGGAACGGGCAGGAGCGATTTCCCGAATCAGATCAATAACGTTTTGGCGTTCCCCGGGATCTTCCGCGGCGCGCTCGACGTCCGCGCGAAAGAGATCAACGAAGCGATGAAACTCGCCGCGTCGGAAGCGCTCGCGAATCTCGTCTCGCCCGAAGAACTCAAAAAGGACTATATCCTGCCGCGCGCCTTCGATCCGCGCGTCGGTCCCGCCGTCGCGAAAGCCGTCGCGAAAGCCGCGAGAGAAAGCGGCGTCGCGCGCGTGAAAGAATAAATGTTTTACGGATCCGCGTTTCGCAATCGCGAAGCTCTGCGCGTTTTTTTTCGGGGAAGAGCGATTTTTCGCAAAGCTTCGCTGCGATTTATTATCTTGCGTTTCGGAGGTTTTACGGGAATGGCGATGAAATAAAAAAAACGGCGAATTCTTTCGCCGTTTCCCGTCAAGAGCGTTATTATCTTTATTCGCCGAAAACGCCCGTAATGAAATCGATCATTTTTTTTCGCGCGGCGCGCGCGACTTTGTTGTTCAAATTGATCGAAAACGCGTGATTATCCAAAAAATGCGTGCTGTGATATTCTTCGTAAGGAACGCTGTTCTTTTCGAGCTTTTCGATAAATTCTTCCGCTTGTCCCCAAGCGAAAAAGTCCATCTTCGAATAGATCAAAAGGGATTTCGGGAAGGCGGGGGAGACGTGATCGACGGGGCAGGCGAATGGCATATATTCCCAAGTCAGCGCCTCTTTGGGTTTCAGATTCGTGATATCCTTGCAGACGCCCCTCGTAAAGCCCAAAGGAACGGGGTGCTTGATCGAGCGGACGAGATCGAAGATCGCGCAGTTGAAAAGCCCTGCGGTAAAGGTGTGTCGCATTTCGCCGTAGATCTTCTGCAATTCGTCGCTTCCTTGGATCGCGGCGAGCATCGCGGCGTAATACGCGCCCGAGCTGTCGCCCATAACGATGGTTTTGGAGAGGTCGAGACCGAACGCTTCAGCGTTGTCTTCGAGCCAATTCGCCATTCTGACGAGGCATTTTAAGGGGATCGGACCGGGATTTTCGGGGCCGAGCGGGTGATTGACGTTCAGAATCGCGCAGTTCGTCGCGTTCGCGATCCGCGCGCAGTAATAATCGCGGAAACGCTTGTCGCCTGCGGAAAAGCCGCCGCCGTGAATGTAGAAAATGACGGGGACCTTTTCTCCGCTCGCGCGGGGCTTGATCAAAAGATCCATTTTGCAGTCCGAGAATTCTTCCGAAGGAGAAAGATCGCGCGTCACGTTGAGCGAAGAAAGGGCTTCCGCCGTCTTTTTCGGCGGATTCTGCGATTTATAAAAGATTTTGTCCACGAGTCGGAAGATTCGCTTCGTAAAAGTGCTTTTTACCATTTCTCTCCTGCGCTTTCCGTTTTGCTTTTCGGCGCGGTTTTTCGATTTTGTAAAAATATTATAACATATAAGATCGGAAATTCAAAATAAAAAACGCCAATCCGATTTTTCGTTTCGAAAACGTCTTGCGTTACTTTACAAAACGCGCGTTATGCTCTCGAAGCGGCGTCGATTCGCTCCGACAATTTTTCGAAAAGCTCCTGCGTCTTCGCTTTGGTTTTTTGATTGAAGACGATCGCGGAACCGTCCTTTTTTACGCAAACGATATAGTTTTTGTCGTTTTCGGTGTAGGTCAGCCGATAATGGGAACCGAGTTCGTCGTTTCGGTAGACGCCGAATTCCTTTGCCTGTCCGCCGTGTCCGCGCTTGGTTTTGGATTTATACTCTTCCGAAAGGGCGATGCTTCGGACGTCCGCATAAGCGATCGTCTCTTCGTGAAACAGACATTGGATCGAAAAATCGCTCTCGTCGAGAGATACCTTGATCGGCGCTGCGACGAGCGTGATTGCGTAGGCGAGACCCGCCGCCACGGCGATCGATAAAACGCCGAGAACCCAAGCGATAACGGTTTCTTTATGCGGCTTTTTCATTTCACCACCAATCTTTTTCTTTGAATTTGATGTCGTCGTAATACTCGCCGTACTTTTCTTTGAACGCTTTCGGATCTTTATCCCCGTATTCTTTCAGGAGATCGGAGAGTTCGTAATCCTCGTAACGGATTGCGTCCTCGTCCTGATATTCGGCAAGTTTCATAAGTTCTCTTTCGGTCATACGCACCTCTATTTGTGATAAGAAACGCCGTGAAGAATGGTTTCCGCGCGGTAAATCTGTTCGAGAAGGACGACGCGAAACAGGCGGTGGGGCAGCGTCACGTCGCCGAAAGAAACGATTTCTTTCGCCGCGGCTTTTACTCCTTCCGACACGCCGTTGCTTCCGCCGATCACAAAAGTGAGTTCTCCGTTACCCGCGAGGACGGCTCGGTCGATCAGTTCCGCGAACGATTCGCTCGAAACTTTTTTTCCCTTAACGTCCAAAAGAACGAGGAATCCTTTCACCCTTTTTAAGATCTCTTCCCCTTCCGCGATCCTCTTTTTTTCGGGATCGGTCAGATAGGAAGCCTCTTTGACTTCCTCGATCTCCGTTTTCGCCCATTTGCCGAGGCGTTTGACGTACTCCCCCGCGGCTTCGCGGTAATAGGTCTCTTTCATATCGCCCACGGCGACGACTTTGATTTTCAGCATATAAAAAGTATACCTTTTTTCTCGATCAAACGCAACCGATTCGCGCGAAAATCCGACGCGCTTCGAACGGCGTAAATCTCATTATAGTTTATACATAATTTTATAGAAATTATTCGCCGAATTGATTTTACAAACGCGTGGGCGCGGGTTTATAATTATTAAGTCGTTTCCGCCGCTCGGTTTCGGGGGGAAAACGCGGCAAATTCAGGTAAAACAGAGGAAAGAAAAATGTTTGGAATCGATATAGCCGTCATCGTGCTTTATCTCATCGGAATGATCGTGATCGCCGTCTATACGCGCAACAAAGCGAAGACGGTGAAAGACTACCTCCTCGCGGGCAATAAAGGGCTCAACGGATGGATGAGCGCCTTTGCTTACGGGACGACGTACTTCTCCGCGGTCATCTTTATCGGTTATGCGGGCAAGTTCGGCTTCGGTTTCGGTCTCGCCGCGGTTTGGATCGGCATCGGAAACGCTATCGTCGGCGCCTTCCTTGCTTGGAAAGTTCTCGCTCGCAAGACGAAGAATATGACCGTCCGTTTGGATGCGAAGACGATGCCCGACTTTTTCTACAAGAGATACGGCAGCGAAAAAATGAAGCTCGTGTCCGCGATTGTGATCTTTATCTTCCTGATCCCGTATGCGGCTTCCGTCTATAACGGTCTCGGAAATTTGTTCTCGATCGTTTTCGGCGTGAAAGGCTGGATCGTGATGCTCGTTCTCGCCGCCGTTACCGCTTTTTACCTCTTCCTCGGAGGATATATCGCGACTTCTTTGACGGATTTCATTCAGGGGATCATCATGTTCGTCGGCGTGACGGTCATGCTGTTCTTCTTCCTCGCCGCGCCGCAGGTCAATTGGGGCGAAGGGCTGAAAACCCTGACCGATAATCAAATGGGTCTGTTTATGGGCGGAACCTCGGCGGGCAAGTTCATTTACGGCAAAGAGATGAGTTTGATCTTCTTGATCCTCTTGACTTCTTTCGGCGTTTGGGCGCTCCCGCAGACGATCCATAAGTACTATACCGTCCGCGACAAAAAAGCCATTTCGCAGGGGACGATCGTCAGCACGGTCTTCGCTCTCGTCATCGGGTTCGGCGCGTACTTCATCGGCGGTCTCGCCAAACTCTTTTACGAAACCGCGCCCGGCGGAAACACCGACAACGTGATCCCGCATATGATCAAGGATACTCTCCCGAACGGGCTTTTGGGCTTGATCGCCGTCCTCGTCCTCGCGGCTTCGATGTCCACGCTGGCTTCCGTCTCGCTTGCGTCTTCGTCCGTCGTTACGATCGATATTTACAAGGGCAGCATTCAAAAGGACGCTTCGGATAAAAAAGTCACGATGATGATGCGCGTTTTGTCCCTCGTCTTCGTCGTCATCGCGACGGTGATCGCCTATTTGAACACCAAATTCAACATCACCGCCATCGCTTATATGATGGGTCTGAGCTGGGGAACGCTCGCGGGCTGCTTCATCGGACCGTACGTCCTCGGCGTCGTCTGGAAAAAGACGACGAAAACCGCCGCTTGGACTTCGATCGTCGGCTCTCTCGTCCTGACGGTCGCTTTGATTATCATCGTCGGCTACGATAAGCTGAATTGGAACGCGTCTTTCGGGAAAGCCGTGCAGGCGGGCGTCGGCGCGTCGCCGATGATCGGCGTCATTTGTATGGCGTATTCGATGCTCTCGACTTTCATCGTCAGTTTGTTTACCAAACCGCTTCCCGAAGAAAAGATCGCGGAAGCCTTCGAAAAGCCGATCGAAAACGAAATTCAATAAAACAGTATACAGGAAAGGAGAAAGAAAATGATTTGGTCTGAAATGGAAACGCTTCCGAGAAGCGAGATAGAAAAGATTCAGCTCGAACGCTTGCAGGAGACGGTCAAACGCGTCTACGAAAAGGTGCTTCCGTACCGTAAGAAGATGGACGAAGCGGGCGTAAAACCCGAGGACATCAAGTCCTTGAAGGATCTCGCGCGCCTTCCCTTTACGACGAAAGCCGACCTGCGCGACAATTATCCGTTCGGTCTGTTCGCCGTTCCGAAAAAGGATCTCGTCCGCGTCCACGCGTCTTCGGGGACGACGGGTAAACCCACCGTCGTCGGATACACGAAGAACGATCTCGCGACTTGGACGGAATGCGTGTCGCGTATCGCCGCGATGGGCGGAGCCACGGCGGACGATATGGCGCAGATTTGCTTCGGTTACGGAATGTTTACCGGCGCGCTCGGACTGCATTACGGCTTGGAGAATATCGGCGCGACGATCGTCCCGTCTTCGACCGGAAACAGCGAAAAGCAGATCATGTATATGAAAGACTTCGAAACGACCCTTTTGGTCGCGACTCCGTCCTACGCGCTTCGCCTCGCCGAAGTCGCCGCGGAAATGGGCGTGGATATCAAAAAGGATCTCAAAGTCCGTATTGCGCTCGTCGGCAGCGAACTTTTGACCGACGCGATGCGCGAAGAAATGCATAAGGTTTGGGGCGACGATTGCTTGGTCACCAGCAATTACGGAATGAGCGAACTGATGGGCCCCGGCGTTTCGGGCGAATGCGAAGAACTTGCCGGAATGCATATCAACGAGGATTTCTTTATCCCCGAGATCATCGACAGCGTGACGGGCGAAGTCCTGCCCGCGGGATCGAAGGGCGAACTCGTCGTCACCTGCATCAAGAAAGAAGCGCTTCCCTTGATCCGTTACCGCACGAAGGACGTGACCCGTTTGATCTACGAGCCCTGCAAGTGCGGCCGCACGACTTGCCGCATGGAAAACCTCGACGGCAGGACGGACGATATGCTCAAAATCCGCGGCGTGAACGTCTTCCCGTCGCAGATCGAAGAGGTCCTGCTCCACACCGAGAATATCGGACCGCACTATGAGATCGTCGTCACGAGGGAAGGGCATTCGGATAAACTCGAAATCCGCGTCGAACTCAAAAAGGCGACGGATAATTTCGCGGAGCTCAAAGAAATCGAAAACAAAATCAAATCGAAATTACGCGTCGTTTTGGGATTGGACGCAAAGATCAGTCTCGAATCGCCGAACACCCTTCGCCGTTTCGAAGGCAAGGCGGCGAGGGTCAAAGATCTGCGTAATTTAAGGGGGTAACGTATGAAGAAATTGATGTTAGGAAACGAAGCGATCGCGCGCGGCGCGTACGAAGCGGGCGTTAAAGTGTCCGCCGCGTATCCCGGAACGCCGAGCACGGAGATCAGCGAGAATTTCGCAAAGTACGGCGAAGTGTACGCCGAATGGGCGCCGAACGAAAAAGTCGCGGCGGAAGTCGCGATCGGCGCGTCGATCAGCGGCGTTCGCAGTATGTGCTGTATGAAGCACGTCGGCTTGAACGTCGCCGCCGATCCGCTCTTTACTTTTTCTTATACCGGCGTGGGCGGCGGAATGGTCGCGGTCGTCGCGGACGATCCCGGTTTGTACTCCTCGCAGAACGAGCAGGACACGAGGCTTATTGCGCGCGCCGCGATGATCCCGGTTATCGAGCCGTCGGACAGCGCGGAGGCGAAAGAGTTTATCAAACTTGCCTACGATCTCAGCGAAAAGTACGACACGCCGATCATTCTCAGGACGACGACCCGCCTTTCTCACTCGCAAGGCGTCGTCGAGCTCGAAGAGCGCAAAGAGGTCGCAGACAAGCCTTACGAGAAGAGAATCGATAAGTACGTTATGATGCCGGGTATGGCGAAAAAGCGTCACGTCCTCGTCGAAAAACGCCTGAACGAAATGGCGGAGAACGAGTGCGGCGCGCCGTTGAATCGCATTGAGTACGGTGACAAAAAGATCGGATTCATCACGAGCGGTATCGCGTATCAGTACGTCAAAGAGGCGATGCCCGAAGCGTCCGTCTTGAAGCTCGGTCTTTTGAATCCCCTTCCCGTAAAATTGATCAAAGAATTTGCGGCGAACGTCGACACCTTGTACGTCTTCGAGGAACTCGAACCCCTTGTCGAAGAAAAAGTAAAATCCCTCGGGATCAAATGCATCGGCAAAGAGATCTTTACCCGCCAAGGGGAGTACAGCGCGAATCTGCTCCGCAAAGCCGTCCTCGGCAAAGCGGATTACGAAGCGCCTCTCGCGGATCTTCCCGCGCGCCCGCCCGTCCTCTGCCCGGGTTGCCCGCATAGGAGCGTCTTCTCCGTTATGAAGAAGCTGAAACTGCACGTTATCGGCGATATCGGGTGCTACACGCTCGGCGCCGTTCCTCCCGTCTCCGTCATCGAAACGACGATCTGTATGGGCAGCAGTATTTCGACCCTTCACGGCGTCGAAAAGGCGAAGGGCAAAGACTATATCAAAAATTGGGTCTGCGTCATCGGCGACAGCACCTTCCTTCACACCGGCGTAAACAGCCTGATCAACTCGGCGTATAACGAAAGCACCGGCACGGTCGTCATCCTCGACAATTCGACGACGGGTATGACGGGTCACCAAGAGCACGCCGCGACGGGTAAGAACCTCAAAGGCGATATCGCGCCCGCGATCGGTCTCGAAAACCTGTGCCGCGCGATCGGCGTAAAGAACGTCCGCACGGTCGGCGCGTTCGACCGCGAAGCGCTCGCCGCCGCTTTGAAAGAGGAAACGCAGAGGGAAGAGCTTTCCGTCATCATCTGCAAAGCGCCCTGCGCGCTTCTCAAAGGCAACGTCTTTAAGGAGAAAGTCTTCGTGGACGCGGAAAAGTGCATCGGGTGCGGCGCTTGCATCACCTGCGGTTGCCCCGCGCTCAGCAAGGACGAATTCGGGAAAGCGAAGATCAACCCCGAAATGTGTAACGGTTGCGGGCTTTGCGCTTCGAACTGCCGTTTCGGCGCGATGGAGAAAAGGGAGGTCGTAAAGAAATGAACGTAAATATTATGATCGTCGGCGTGGGCGGACAAGGCACGCTTTTGACGAGCCGCATTCTCGGCGGCATCGCTATGGAAAAAGGCTACGACGTAAAACTTTCGGAAGTTCACGGTATGGCGCAGCGCGGCGGAAGCGTCGTGACGTTCGTGCGTTACGGCGACAAGGTCGCGGAGCCCATCGTCGAAGAAGGGCAGGCAGACGTCTTGATCGCGTTCGAAAGGCTCGAAGCCGCTCGTTATCATCAATTCTTGAAGAAGGGCGGCGTTATGATCGTGAACGACGTCGTGATCGAGCCGATCACCGTCATTTCCGGCGCGGCGAAATACCCGTATAACGTCCTCGACAGCTTGGAGGATAAGTATAAGATCGTCAAGATCAACGCAAACGAGATCGCAAGCGCGGTCGGTAATCAAAAGGTCTTCAATACCGTCGTGCTCGGCGTCGCGGCGAGGTTTATGGGGGTCGAAAAGGAAACTTGGCTCAAAGTCATTGAGAACACCGTTCCGCCGAAGACGGTCGAGATCAATAAAAAGGCGTTCCTGACCGGTTTGGAAAACGGTTGATCGCAAATGGGAGAACGTATGATTTGGAATAAAGAAATGGAGACGATGAGCCGCGAGGATATGCGCGCGCTGCAAAGCGAAAGGCTCGTCAAGACGGTCAAGCGGGTGTATGAAAAAGTCCCCGCCTATCGCGCGAAGATGGATGCGATCGGTTTGAAACCCGAAGACATCAAAGGGGTCGAGGATCTCTCGAAGCTTCCGTTTACGACGAAAGCCGACCTGCGCGATAATTATCCCTTCGGGCTGTTCGCCGTCCCGCAAGAGGAGATCACGAGAGTGCACGCTTCTTCGGGAACGACCGGAAAACCCACCGTCGTCGGGTACACGGAGAACGATATCAAGATGTGGAGCGAATGCGTCGCGCGTTGTATGACGATGGCGGGCGTCACGAAGAAAGATATCGTCCAGATCGCCTACGGTTACGGGCTTTTTACCGGCGGACTCGGCGCGCATTACGGCGCGGAATATATCGGAGCGACGACCGTCCCGATGAGCACGGGCAACACGCAAAAACTCATCACCTTGATGAAAGATTTTCAGGCGACGGCGATCGCCTGCACGCCTTCTTATCTTTTGCATATCGCGGAAGTTTTGAAAGAGGGCGGCGATCTCGACAAGATCAAACTTCGCGCGGCGATCTGCGGCGCGGAACCTTGGACGGAAGATATGCGCCTGAGAATCGAGAATATCCTCGGCGTCAGCGCGCACGATATTTACGGGCTTTCCGAAGTGATGGGTCCGGGCGTCGCTTGCGACTGCGAATATCATAACGGACTGCACGTCTGCGAAGATAACTTCATTCCCGAGATCATCTCCCCGACGACGTTGGAGCCTTTGAAAGAGGGCGAGACGGGCGAACTCGTCTTTACGACGATCACGAAAGAGGGGCTTCCCTTGATCCGTTACAGGACGCGCGATCTGACTTCGATCTCTTACGAGCCCTGCAAGTGCGGCAGGACGACTTGCCGCATCAGCCGCTTTAAGGGAAGATCGGACGATATGCTGATCATCCGCGGCGTAAACGTCTTCCCGTCGCAGGTCGAAGAAGCCCTGCTTCGCGTGGACGGCGTAAGCCCGCATTATCTGATCATCGTCGATCGCGTCAACAATCTCGACACGATGGAGATCATGGTCGAAGTGGATGAACGGTTTTTCAGCGACGAGATCAAAGGTCTCGAAGCGTTGGCGGTCAAGATCGGCAAAGCCGTTCAGCAGATGATCGGTCTGAACGCGAAGATCAAACTCGTCGAACCCAGAACGATCGAGCGCAGCATGGGCAAATCCGTGCGCGTTCAAGACAAACGCAAACTTGTGTAAAAGGAGGAGGAAACTATGCAAGCGAAACAAGTATCGGTTTTTATTGAAAACAGAGAAGGCAGGCTCGAAGAGGTCCTCGCCGCGATCAAAGCGGCGGGCGTCAACATTTTGTCTTTGTCTCTCGCGGACACGAGCGAGTACGGGCTTTTGCGCCTGATCGTTTCCGATCCCGACGCGGCGGATAAAGCCTTGAAAGAAGGGGGATTTTCTTCGATGCTGACGAGCGTCCTCGTCGTCCGTTTGAATAACGAAGTCGGCTCTCTGCAAGATCTTCTCGTCGCCGTCGCAAAAGAAAAGATCAATCTCGAATATATGTACGGCTTGACGATCGAGAAAGAAGGCAAAGCGTCGCTCGTCATCAAAGCGTCCGATCTCGACAAGGCGGCGGCTGTCCTGAAAAAGGCGGGCGCGGATCTTTTGTCTAACGAGGAGATTGTCACCCTGTAATATGATCATCGACTTTCACGCGCACGCATTCCCCGACGCTCTCGCGGAGCGTTCGGTCTCGTTTCTCGCCGCGCAGGCGAATCTTCCCGCTTTTTCGGACGGAACGACCGCGGGGCTTATTCGAAGCGCGAAGACGATCGGCGCGGACGGCGCCGTCGTCCTTCCCGTCGTGACCAAGCCTTCGCAATTCCGCTCGATCAACGCGTTCGCGAAGAAGATCGATAGCGGCGAATTCGATCGCGACGGAGTAAAACTCCGCTCGTTCGGCGGCGTTCATCCCGATTCGGAAAGCGTAAAAGAAGACGTGAAAGCGATCAAAGCGCTCGGCTTGAAGGGGATCAAACTGCACCCCGATTATCAGGGCGTTTTCGTGGACGACGACAAGGTCCTCCGCGTGATCGACGCGGCGATGGAAGAGGGACTTTTCGTCTCGATCCACGCAGGTTTGGATCTCGGATTTCCCGGTCAGGAAATTCGTTGCACGCCGAAGCGCGCGAAGAGAATGCTTTCTCTGACGGGGGCGACGAA
Source organism: Clostridia bacterium (assembly GCA_024685775.1). Lineage (NCBI taxonomy): Bacteria > Bacillati > Bacillota > Clostridia > Clostridia bacterium. Next base: position 81,570 of record JAIKVL010000038.1, read on the forward strand.
CGTCATCCTCGCCCATATGGGCGGGTTTATGCTTTGGGAAGAGGTCGCGGATCTGCTTGTCGGCAAAAACGTGATCTTCGACACGGGCGTCGTCGCGAAATATATGGACGTTTCTCTCGCGCGAAAGATCGTCCGCGCGCACGGTGCGGATAAGATCCTGTTTGCGACGGATTCCCCTTGGGCGAGCTACGAGGACAGTTTCGCGTTCGTTCGTGCGATGGGGCTTTCGAAAGAGGAAGAAGATTTGATTTTCGGCTTAAATGCCGCGAAAATTTTGGAGGAAAAATGATCTGTAACGAAAAAATGTACGCGCTCGGCGCGAAACGGTCGGTCATACGCGAACTCTTCGAGTACGGCAAAAAGAGAAAAGCCGAAGTCGGAGAGGAGAACGTCTTCGATTTCAGCCTCGGCAATCCGAGCGTCCCGCCACCCCAAGAAGTCAAAGAGACGCTGACCCGCCTTTTGCTCTCGGGGAACGAAACCGCGCTTCACGGTTATACCTCGGCGCAGGGCGATAAAGGCGTTCGCGAGACCATCGCGAAGAATTACGAAAAAGCGTTCGGCTTCGCGTTCGATCCCGAACTGATGTATATGACTTGCGGCGCGGCGGCGTCCTTGACGATCTCGCTGAACGCGATCGTAAAAGACGAAAAGGATGAGATCGTGACTTTCGCGCCGTTCTTCCCGGAGTATCGCGTCTTTACCGAAAAGGCGGGCGCGACTCTCGTTCCCGTCGCTCCCGCGGAAGGGCTGGATATATCCCTCGAAGGGCTCGAAGCCGCGCTGAACGAGCATACGCGCGCGGTCATTATCAATTCGCCGAATAACCCGAGCGGCGTCGTCTACTCGGAGGAGAAACTCAAAAAGGTCGCGGAGATCCTTGCCGCGGCGGGTAAAAAATTCGGTCGCCCGATCTATTTGATCTCGGACGAACCCTATCGCGCGCTCGTCTTCGACAAGAAGCCCTCGTGCTTGCCGAGCCTTTATAAGGACACGATCGTTTGCTATTCCTATTCGAAGGCGCTTTCCCTCCCGGGCGAGCGTATCGGATATATCGCGATCTCGCCGCTTGCGGAAGAAGCGCAGGAGCTTTATCTCGCCGTTTGCGGGGCGGGCCGCGCGCTCGGTTACGTTTGCGCGCCGAGCCTCTTCCAATATCTCGTCAAGGAATGCGACGAAAAGACCGCGGATATAAACGTCTACCGCGCGAATCGCGATCGCCTGTACTCCGCGCTGACCGAAATGGGCTTCGAGTGCGCGTATCCGTCGGGCGCGTTTTACCTCTTTATGAAATCCCCGACCGGAAGCGCGTCGGAGCTTTCGGAAGAAGCGAAAAAGCTGGATATCCTCGTCGTTCCGAGCGATAGTTTCGGGTGCGAAGGTTACGTCCGTATCGCGTACTGCGTAAGTCCGGAGATGATCGAAAAGAGCTTGCCCGCGTTTGAAAAGCTCGCGCGCAGGTTCTTTTAATTCCGCAAAATCGAAAGGGTTTTCTGCGTCATTCCGAACGGAGTGAAGAATCCCTAAACGCGAAGTAGGAAGCGGATGAGATCCTTCGACACGCTCGATTCTCTCGCGGCTCAGGATGACGATATTATAATTCCTCGTCATATTGAGCGGAGCGAAGCGGAGTCGAAATATCCCCTAAGGCGAAGCGGCGTGAAATAAGGATGAGATCCTTCGACACGCTCGATTCTCTCGCGGCTCAGGATGACGAATAGAGGAAGGAAGGCTTCGCGGGTTGCAGGACAAGGCGATCCCTCGGCAGGCTCGGGATGACAAATAAGAAGTGACAGCGCAGGAAAAGTCTCTATTGTCATTTCGACCGAAGCGGAGAAATCGCCGATTACCGTTCGTCATATTGAGCGAAGTGAAGCGGAGTCGAAATATCCCCTAAGGCGAAGCAGTGAGAAATAAGGTTGAGATTCTTCATTTCGTTCAGAATTACGATTTATAAAAAGCGGAGGAGATCCTTCGACACGCTCAGGATGACGAATGAAGAAAGCGGGGTTTCGCGGGTTGCAGGACAAGGCGATCCCTCGGCAGGCTCTGGATGACAAATAAGAAGTGACAGCGCAGTCGAATGCCCTATTGTCATTTCGACCGAAGCGGAGAAATCGCCGATTACCGGTTATTGAAAGCGGGGCTTTGCGGATAGAAATACAAGGCGATCCCTCGGCAGGCTCGGGATGACGATATTATAATTCCTCGTCATATTGAGCGGAGCGAAACGGAGTCGAAATACCTCCTAAGGCGAAGCAGTGAAGAATCCCCGAATGCGAAGCGGCAGAGGTCTTTCGGCTTCGCATAGGATAAGAATAAAAGAAAAAAGGAGAAAACTATGTCTTATATCGAAAGCAAAGAACAAACGGATACCGTCAAAATCGAAATGGAAAGCGGCAGCAGCCTTGTGATCGCGCTTGACCCGAAGAATGCGCCCATCACGGTCCAAAACTTCAAAAAGCTCGTCGGCGCGGGCTTTTATAACGGCTTGATCTTTCACCGCGTGATTTCCGGCTTTATGGTGCAGGGCGGCGACCCGACCGGGACGGGGATGAGCGGAAGCAAAGAGAAGATCAAGGGCGAATTCTTGATGAACGGCGTCCGCAACACCCTTTCGCATAAGCGCGGCGTGATCTCGATGGCGCGCACGAACGACCCGAATTCGGCTTCTTCGCAGTTCTTTATCTGCCACGCGGACGCGAACTTCCTCGACGGACAGTATGCGGCGTTCGGCGCGGTCGTTGAAGGGATCGAGACGGTGGATGAGATCGCCGCGGCGCCGACGAATTCGATGGACAAGCCCATTAAACCGCAGGTGATGAAACGGGTTTATTTCGTCGAGCGCGTATAATAAAACGGCTTTGCCTATTGCGCGATTGATTTGTTTCTGACTTCAAAATCGCACGGTTACGTACAAGTAGTACGCGCCCGTGCGATTTTTTGTCGTGCCTCGCACGCACTATCCGATGCAAAGCCGTTTATTGAAAGAGTGGCTTTGCGGGTCGCAGGACAAGGCGATCCCTCGGCAAGCTCGGGATGACAAGTAATAAGGAAGTGACGGTGCAGGAAAAGTCTCTATTGTCATTTCGACCGAAGCGGAGAAATCGCCGATTACCGTTCGTCGTATTGAGCGGAGCGAAGCGGAGTCGAAATATCCCCTAAGGCGAAGCAGTAGAAAAGCGGATGAGATCCTTCGACAGGCTCAGGATGACGAATAGAGAAAGAAAGGCTTCGCGGGTTGCAGGACAAGGCGATCCCTCGGCAAGCTCGGGATGACGAATAAAAAGAGACTGCGCAGGCAAATTGTCTCTTGTCATTTCGACCGAAGCGGAGAAATCGCCGATTACCGCTCGTCATATTGAGCGGAGCGAAGCGGAGTCGAAATATCCCCTAAGGCGAAGCGGCGTGAAATAAGGCTGAGATCCTTCGACAGACTCAGGATGACGAATAGAGGAAGCAGGGGTTCGCGGGTCGCAGGACAAGGCGATCCCTCGGCAAGCTCGGGATGACAAATAAGAAGTGACGGCGCAGGAAAAGTCTCTATTGTCATTTCGACCGAAGCGGAGAAATCGCCGATTACAAAAAGTACGGTTGCGATTTGCAACCGTGCTTTAAGTGAATGATAAGGAATAAAAAGGTATTTCCGCGCCTTGGTCTCGGTTCGAAGGGATCAAAGGAACATTTTCAGCTTTCCCTTTACGATCTTTGCAGAGATCTTACTTTCCGAGCGAACTTCGCCGTCGATTTGGAGCTTTCCTTCGCCCGCATCCAAAATCTCGACTTCGGCTTCGGTCGAGCGATACACTTTCGTGTAGGGTTGCAGGTGAATTTTCCCGCCGAGGAATTTCAAAAGAGCGGGAAGAATTTTTCCTTTCTTCAAGTTGTCGATGACGACGAGATCGAGCGCGCCGTCGCGCACGTCGGACGCGGGAGAGATCGGCATTCCGCCCCCGATAAAAGAGCCGTTCGCCACCGCGACCATAAAGACGTCTTGTTCGTTTTCGACGTCGCCGATCTTGAAGCGGACGTGATGGGGTTTGAAATGGCTGAGGACGTAAAACAGCGAAAGGTAGTACTTGATTTTCCCGTGAAAATGCTTCATCGAAGCGTATTTTACAAGGACGTCCACGTCCATTCCGAGTCCGCAAACGTTCAAACAGCGTCGATTCGCGAGCTGAATATAATCGAGGTTTTGGATTTTGCCCGCCAAAACGATGTTCAGCGCATTTTCGGCTTTCTTCGGAATTCCGAGCTTGCGCGCGAAATCGTTGCCCGTTCCGCAAGGGATCAAACCGAAGGTCACTTTGTCGAAATCTTCCACGCCGTTGATGGCTTCGCTGAAAGTCCCGTCCCCGCCGATGACGATAATATTCGTCTCTTCGCCGGAAGAAGTAATTTCGCGCACGATATCCGTGCAGTGTCCTTGGCTTTGCGTCGGATGCTCGATAAAAGCAATGCCGTTTTTATTGAGTTCGGATTTTACGTATTCCGCGGTTTTCAGCGTCTTTTTCTGACCCGCGGTCGGATTATAAACGATATGAAACATAGCGCCCTCGCTTAATGATGTTAACTTATTCTAACACGCGAAGACGGAAATGTCAATATGCGATAATAACGGGGAATCCCTCGGGTGCGCTCGCTTCGTTCGCTTCTCGGGATGACGAATTGATTTTTCCATGCGTCATTCTGAACGGAGTGAAGAATCCCCTAATGAAGCGGACGAGATCCTTCGACACGCTCGATTCTCTCGCGGCTCAGGATGACGATTTACAAAAAGCGGATGAGATCCTTCGACACGCCTTGCGGCGGCTCAGGATGACGAATAGAGGAAGAAAGGCTTCGCGGGTTGCAGGACAAGGCGATCCCTCGGCAGGCTCAGGATGACGAATAGAGAGTGAAGGCGCAGGCAAATTCTCTCTTGTCATTTCGACCGAAGCGGAGAAATCGCCGATTACCGTTCGTCATATTGAGCGGAGCGAAGCGGAGTCGAAATATCCCCTAAGGCGAAGCAGTAGAAAAGCGGATGAGATCCTTCGGCTTCGCTCAGGATGACGATATATTAAATAAGGATGAGATCCTTCGATTTCGCCTTGGAGGAAGGTATTCTTTTCCTCGAAAAAACAAGAGTCGGCGTCTCGTTTTCGCGCAACTTTGGTTTGACTTATTGCCTTTTTGATCGGCTTATGGTAATATAAAGCCATGAAGAAAGAGAACAAAGAAAAGCTTGTGATAGAGCAAGAAAAGAAACCGAGCCTTTTCAAATCGAAAGAAGGCAAGGATCTTAAAAAAGAAAAACTTCCGAAGACCGATAAGGATCTTAAAGATGCGGAAGGCATTCGCAAGGAGCTCGGCGAACTTAAAAGGCTCCTTACTCTTCCCGAAGTCGCGAGGGACGAGCGCCTTTCCCGCAGTTACGTTAAAAGGATCAACGCGATCTCTCCCGTCTCCGAAGCGTTCGACACCTATGCTTTGAGCGGGGACGACGAGGACGCGGAGAATCTCAGCAAAGAGCTTTTGAAGCTTTCGCTCGAATCCTTCGGTCCGGACGTTCACGCGGGCGCGGGCGTGTGCGTGCGTACATTAAATAATAAGGCGCCTCTCGACGAAGAAGAGATCGAAGCGATCCTCAAAAAGCAGTTGCCCATCTTCGGCGTCAAAGTTCGCGCCGCAGAACTCGGCTCGGACTTTGTGCGCTTCGAATGCGTCGGCGAAAAGGCGTATGCCGCCGTCTCGCAAATGGAAAAGGACGTTTTCGGAAAGGATATCGCGTTTTCCTTCTACCCGATCCTCGTGGCGCAGAATAGGATCTCGGAGGAAGACGTCCGCACGGATATTTTCAACAGCTCGGGGAAGGGCGGGCAGAACGTCAATAAAGTCGAGACCGCCGTCCGTATGACCCATATCCCCACGGGGATCACCGTTACCTGCCAAGACGAGCGTTCGCAGCTCCAAAATAAGAAGCGCGCCGCGATGATTCTGAAAGAGCGCGTCGCCGAATACTATGAAAACGAGCAGGAAGCCTTGATAAAAGAGGCAAAATCCAAGCTTTTTTAGAGAAAAAGGTATATTATATACCAAAATTACTCTCAAAATGAACTATGTAGCTTACGAAATTCATTTTGAGAGTTTTTTTTCGTCCGAAAAGGACCGATATGCGGCTCGAAAAGAAAAAGTGCGGAAATTTAGGAGAATTTTTATCGGCGGACCTGCATAAGATTTGTTAAGAAAACGGTGATTTTGTTTAAGAAAAGTTAACATTGTTGAAAAAATGTTAAAAATGGGTATTGAATTTTGGGTTTTTATATGGTAAAATGACGATAAGAAAGAAAGGGTAGGGGGATGGTCCCTCTACGACGAACAATTTGTTTAGTGCAAAATGTTTAATAAGGAGGTATTAAAATGAAAAAACGTTTATTGATTACTTCAATCGTAATGATGCTTGTCGTTGCCGTCGCTCTTTCGACCGCAACCTACGCATGGTTTACGAGCAACAGCTCCGTTACCGCGAGCACCATTAAAATAACCGCGCAAACCAGTAATGCCAGCGCGCTCGGTATCGGCTGGATCGGATCTTCTGCTTACGGAATTGCTTCCAACTCCATCACCGCGACCGGGCCTTCGACGTCTTTCGCGCCTATGGTTCCTGCAGAACTTACGGTCAACTCAACGACAAGTTCCCTTTCCTTTACCGGCGCTACGATCAAGAGCGTAGGCGGTAACTTTGTCTTCAACACGGATGCCGGTGCAAGAACGCCTTATACTTTCACCGACGGCACCGATGAAGAGTTCTACGTAAAGAACCTCTCTACGGCGAACGACGTCGCGAACCTTAGAATGACGATCACTTGGGCGCCGGGTGATACCTATACCCGTGCGACTGCTTTCAAGAGCGGTGAAACCTACTACACGGCGGGTGCGAATAACAGCTATACCGCGGCGGAGCCGCAACCCACTTCCGGAACTTTCGGCGACGGAACCTACTACGTCAAAGACACGAAAGATGACGATTTGGTCAGAATCGCGGTCTTTGCGAGAGCTGCCGCGAAACCCGAATCAGTTCAGAGCTCCAATTATGTACTTAAAGGCATCTTTGGTAAGAGTGCGAACCTCGATACCGAATTCGGTACGGTCGCGGCGAACGGAGACGTTGAAGGTCTCTGCACCACTCCGCGTAAGACCGTTACGGAAATCAACTTCGGTGCGCTCGCTGCGGAACAACAAATCGATATGGTCGTTATCGCTTGGCTCGACGGTGTGGCTTTGAACGATGCAACCGCCGGAAGAGTATCGTCTTTCAGCCTTGACTTCGCTGCTACCGCTGCGGTTGGCGCTTAATCGAAAGTAGAAAAAGAATTTGCGACTAAACACAAAATCGGCTACCCGAATTCGGGTAGCCTTTTTTGTTGATCGCGAGGGATCGGGGTGAAGAAGGAAAGGATCTCGCCCCTCGGAGCGCTTGGGGATCGAAGGAAGCCGATCACGCTCGGTGAATATATTTCGCATTTATGCATAATTTATTAAAAATACGAATAAATTCACGGATATGAATAAATATACGCATAAAATCGTGAATAATGAAAAAATATTGAGTTTTTTCGAAAATTATACATTTTTCATTTGACAAAACCTCGGGCGGGTGATAGTATAGCAATATCAAGTTTAAGGAGATTTGATTATGAAAAAAGTTATCGGAATTGTTTTGGTTCTCGCGATCATCGCGACCTGCGTCGCAGCGTTTGCGGCTTGCTCGAAGACCGCCGTCGCGGAAGTCGAAGTCAAAGACATCGAACTGACTGCGGAATCCTATGCGTTTATCGTTAAGAAGGGTAACACCGCGATGCAGACCGCGGCGAACGAGCTTCTTGCGGAGCTCAAAGCGAACGGCGAACTCGCCTCGATCATTAATTCTTTCTTCGACGGCACCGCTACCTTCGAGTACACGAATCCCGCGAGCCGCCAAGGCTGCCTGATCGTCGCGACGAACGCGTACTTCCCGCCTTTCGAGTACTACAACGGAAATAAGCTGACCGGCGTCGATATGAAGATCGCTTCTTTGCTTGCGGCGAAGCTCGGCAAGACCCTCTTCATCTTGGACGAAGATTTCGACGCGATCTTTACGAGCGTCAACTCCGGCGAAGCGGATATCGGTATGGCGGGCATTACGGTGAACGAAGAGCGCCAAAAGAGCTATGATTTTACCGAAGAATACTATGAGTCCGCGCAAGTCCTCGTCGTCAAGAAAGACGACACGCTCTTCGACGCTTGCACGACCGCGGCGGACGTCGAGAACGTCATCAAAGCGCAAAACAAGAAATACACGATCGGCGCGCAAAACGGAACGACCGGCTATATGTACACCGCGGGCGACGACGATTTCGGTTACGACGGTTTCGCCAACATCACGGTGAACGGCTACAAGACCGGCGCGCTTGCGATCAAGGATCTTCAAAACGGAAAGATCAACGGAGTCATCATCGATAAGCAACCCGCTTTGATGATCTCGAAAGCATTGAATAAATAATAGGAAATTCGGAAAATGTCCGTTTGGCAAATCTTTTACAGACAGTTTGTAACCCTCAGCGGTTACAAACTTGTCTTAGAAGGGCTTCTGAACACCCTTGTCATCGCCGTTTTCGGCTTATTGATCGGTCTTTTGATCGGAAGCGTCGTCGCCGTCGTCAAGGCGATCCCTTCTCAAAAAAATCCCGTCGCGAAAATCTTTCAGATCCTCGCCGACGCTTATATCACGATTTTCCGCGGGACGCCTATGGTCGTCCAGCTTCTTATTATACACTTCGTCTTGTTCCCGCTTATGGGGATCAATTTCAAAAACCTCGTGATCGGCTCGTTCGTCGTCCAAGGCGTCGTCATCGAGGCGGTCATCGCCTTTGCGCTGAACAGCGGCGCGTATATCAGCGAGATCATGCGCGGCGGCATCAATTCGGTCGATAAGGGTCAGCTCGAAGCGGGGCGCGCTTTGGGGCTTTCTTATTCGAGATCGATGGTCAGCGTCGTCATCCCCCAAGCGATCAAAAACGTCCTTCCGACCCTCGGAAACGAATTCATCGCCTTGATCAAAGAGACGTCCGTCGCGAGTTTTATCGCGGTCACCGATCTGACGAAGGCGTTTCAGAATATGGCGAACAGCACCTACGAGTATATCGTCCCGTACGTCGTGCTCGCGTTCTGCTATCTCGTCTTGGTTATCCTCATCACGCTCCTCGTTCGCTTGATGGAGAAGAAGATCAGGACGGCGTAAAAGGAGGAGCCAATGGAAGAAAAAGAGAAGAAACCTCTGATCGAGGTCAAATATCTTACGAAAAAATTCGACGATCTTTTGGTTCTGAACGAGATCTCGACGACGATCTACGAGGGCGAGCGCGTCGTCATCGTCGGTCCGTCCGGCGGGGGCAAAAGCACCTTTTTGCGCTGCTTGAACGTCCTCGAAGATCCGACTTCGGGCGAGATCATTTTCGACGGAGACGATCTGACCGACTTAAAGATCAATATCAACGTCTGCCGCCAAAAGATGGGAATGGTCTTTCAGCAGTTCAATTTGTTTAATAATCTGACCGTTTTGAAAAATATCACGCTCGCGCCGATCCTCGTCGATCGCAAGCGTTATTTCGCCGCGAAGAGAAACAACGCGATCCTGCCGAGATATAACGCCTATCTTGAAAAGCACAGCGACAAGATCAAAGCGAAGATCGATAAAAAGATCGCGAAACAAAAGGAGATCGTTCGAAAATGCGACGAGCTTTTGAAACCGATCGAAGAAGAATGGGCGAAGACGAAAAAGACCGTCGAACGCGCGGGCAAGACTTTCGTTACTTACGACAAGGCTTTGACGCGCAAAAAACTCCGCATCGTTACCAAGATCGAGAACGCCGAGCGCGCGATCGATCGGGCAAAATACCCGGAGCCGAAAAAGTATATCGACTTCCCGTATAAGGACGTCAAAGAAATAAAAAAAGCAGCGGAAGAAAACGCGATGCGTCTTTTGAAGCGCATCGGGCTCGAAGAAAAAGCAAACGTCTATCCTTCGACGCTTTCGGGCGGGCAAAAGCAAAGGATCGCGATCGTTCGCGCGCTTGCGATGAACCCGAAAGTTATGCTCTTTGACGAACCCACGAGCGCGCTCGACCCCGAAATGGTCGGCGAAGTCCTCGACCTCATCAAGACCATCGCCGAAACGGGAATGACGATGATCATCGTTACGCACGAAATGGGCTTCGCGAGAGAAGTCGCGTCCCGCGTCTGCTTTATAGACGGCGGCAAGATCAAAGAAGAAGCTCCCCCCGAGGAATTCTTCGCGAATCCCCAAGACCCGAGACTGAAAGAGTTTTTGTCGAAGGTGCTGTAAGTCGATAAACGCGATTCGCCGCAGGGGCGGATATTAAAAAAGCTCGTTGTGATCCAACGAGCTTTTTTAATAATTCATCGTTGCTTTGTCAAATTTTATCGTTATTCTTTATAAAAACTGCAGCACGCTTTTCCTGCGTTTTTGCTTTCGTAAAGAGCGACATCCGCGTTCTTCATCAGAGATCTGTCAAGTTTTTTCCCAAACGCGACTCCTGCGCTGAGCGTCACCTCCGGCGCGCCGTTTTGCGCTTCTGCGGTCAAAAAATCGTTGATGCGTTCGTATTTGCTTTGGATGATCGTTTTGCTGTTTTCGTCAATGCCGAACAGGGTTACGGCAAACTCGTCGCCTCCTATGCGGAAGATGCTGTCCGCCGTGCGGAAATTTTCACGCATGGCAGTCACCACGCTTGTCAAAACCTTGTCGTCCGCAAGATGCCCGTATCGATCATTGATCTGTTTGAAATTGTCGATATCCACGATCAAAAAAGCAAGTTGCCCTTCCTCTGCCGTGTTGAGGATGTTTTCAAAAGCATTGCGGTTGAGCGCACCGGTCAAACCGTCGTGTTCCGCTTTGAACTTCAAGCGTTTTTGACTGCGGCGGTTGGATTCGTACATCAAGTTGTAGGCATAGGCAAACATTTTGATTTCGTATCCGCCTTGTACCGGGAGGGGCGCGTCTTTTTCGATATAAGGGATCGCGCGGATGAGCGGCGTGAAGATGCGGCTTGAAGTTAAGATTACGATCAAAATGGAAAGAGCGATAAACGTGGCGATCAAAATCAGCTCGTAAATCATGGCGATGCGAAGACGGAACTCCGCGCCGTCCTGTGTCTTTTCAAGTTCCTGAACGAGACTTTTTACACAAAGATCGACTTCGCTTGAGATCGTCCCTTTGGAAGAAGTGTAGTTTCGGTCAAAAAGGATATTGGTTGCAAGTTCGGCTTTCCCCAAAGCGGAAAGAGCTTGTTCTTCCTCCGTTAAAACTACGGTGCGAACTCTTTCGTCGTACGTGGAAAGGTCGTCCCCCGCAGATTCCGCTTTGAGACGCATCGATTTGAACTCGGTATTCATCAAATTGCGGGATTCGATCATTGCTTTTTGCAAATGTTCCGCGGCGGGAGAGTTCGGAAAATTCTCTTCAATAAAATCGAGGGCGTCATCGCGGCGGCGGTTTTCGTCGGCTTCCGTGAAATAGGCGGTCATATGTTCCGCAGCGCCCGTTGCCGCAAAGGAGCGGGCCTGATCGGTAAGATAATCGGAAGAAACGATCATTTCTTTGGATTTTTCTTCCCAAGTGACGTAATTTTTTGCGACGTTGATCAGGTCGCGATAATTCATCCAGTTAAAAACGATAACGACGATAAGAAGAGCGGAAACCAGCGCCATAACAATGGCAAAAATAGTAACCGTGCGCTTCAATGGAATTCCATGCTTGCGCACTTGCGAAAAATCTCCCATAACCCCTTCCCATCTTTTGTTTTTGAAAACGTTTTCTCAAGATTATACTTACTACTACATAAATTATTAGGATATTTTCGCGCGAATGTCAAATAAAAATGGTGAAATAGCGATAATTTTGTAAAGAATTTCAGGAAAACTCTACCAAAAAAAAGATATTTGAAGAAAAAGGGTTTACACAAAATAATAAGTAAATATATAATATATATGTATAATTTTGTGCGCGCACGTAAAGAGGAGTTGGGATGAAATTGTTTGGCAAGCACGTTTCCGAAAAAGACAAGAAGGAGCTGTTGATGCAGCTTCTCGCCGTCGTGCTGTCCGGCATTTTTGTCATTACGCTTGGGGTGGTCAGTTTTGCCTGGTTTTCACAGAACGTCTCCGTGGAAAACTCCGGTATGCAGGTTGTTGTCTCTTATGAAACGGTGGAGCTTTTGATCGACAGAACGACGGAATACGACGACTCTTCCCGCTATGAAGGCATGGTAGGAGCGGGCGGCTTTAAGTCGGTGCTTGCCGCAAAAGAATTTGACTTTACCGAGACGTATACGGCCGAAGCGCCCTTGCTCGCTTATGAGCTTATTGTGGCGGAAAACACCTTCGAAAACAAAAAGTATTTGGTCCCCGGCGCGTACGGTATGTTGACATTTTACATTCGCCCGAAAACGGGACACGACGGCGACACGGTGTTTTTCAATCTTTTCTTCGAAGGGTACGCAAACTTTTATGAGGAAGGGCAGGCGGTTTCTACGATTCAACAGGTCACCAAGGAAAGCGTTTGCAATTTGTTAAAGGGGCATATTTTGTTTTTTAAGGAAAGAACGGGGGCGGCATATGCCGATTACGTTTATACCGAGCAGATCACGGGAGGCGCTTTTAATTATGATATGTCACAGCACGCCAAGTGTTCCGATCCCGGCAAAACGGACCTTTATAAGGTGACGTTGTACTGGGAGTGGCCGCTCACCTACTATGCCATCCGTGACGATCTGTCTACCGAGTCCCCCGCAACGACAAAAAAATATCCGACGGAGACGGGGGCGTATGTTGCAAACAACCCTCTTTACTTCTACCCCCCGAGTGCGGCGATCGCGACGGATGAAGAAAAAACCGACGCCTATAACGACGGCGATCAGTTGATCGGCGACAACGTGGAATACTTTGTCGTCCGCATCGGCATTGTTTGAGGAAAAAATGAAAGGGAAAGGATTGTTACAAGCCCAAAAGATTGCTTTCGTCCTGCGTTTGTTGGTCGTAACTCTTCTTATGCTCGGCGTCATAGGCGCCGCCACGTTTGCTTGGTATTCTTTCCGTGCCGGGACGGCGGCGTATGTCCCCGTTTTCTCCCCGGAAGCTTTGTACATCGGCGCGGGACACCGCGACGTGGACGAGGACGTTTACGAAGACATTCGATATTTGTACTTCAACGGGCTTGATGCCGAGGGCGGCGACTATGTGGACAAAGTTTTCAGCATTTACGGCAAGGGCGTCGGTGCTTACAAGATCCAAATCGCCTACACGACAAACAACTCGTTTTCTTACAGCATTTTTCATGCTACGGAATCAAAAACCGAGACAGAGGGCGCTGTGCAGTACGTCACGCACCAAGTTCCTGCGGAGGCGTATTTTTATACTGCAGACGGCGAAGCGATCGCGGGGACTTATTTGAACAGGACGGAAGAAGACGGAAAAGGAATCGCCACTTCCGACTACCATGCCGCCACGTACGACTCGTACTCTTCCGTTCACAAAAACGCGGAACCCATTTACTGGCAGACGACTTCTGCCGAGATGGGGAATAACAGAGGAGATTTTGTCAACTACTATCTGCTTCGTATCTATAAAAACGGCAAAGCCACCAATGATCGCGAAACCGACGTTCTCTGTATTGCGGCAAAAGCGGTCACGGTGCATGAATAAGAGGGAAAGATGAAGGAACGCAAGGGGAAAATCACATTCGTTTTGTTGATCGTGATCATCGCGGTTCTTCTTGTCGCGGGTACGGCGATGGGCAGTTATGCCGCCTATATCGGCAGCCGCAGCGCTCAACGTACCGTCGCCACGTACGACGCGCAGGGGGAAAGATTTTCGTCCAACACGTTGGTCAGAGGATACAGCAGGGATAACGTCAAAACTCTTTACGTAACCGATTCTTCCGTTGTGCCGGCGTCTGTCGTTACGATTTGTAATTATGAAAGGGGGAAACAGACGCTTCCCAACTCCGAGCCGATCACGTATTCTTTGCTTTTCCGATTTGTCAAACACGATCCTTTATCGGATGCGGGGTATGTTCCGGTGGACGCCGCTTATATGACGGCGAACGCTTTGACCGCTTATACAGCAACGCTTCGCTTGGGGTCGACGGTGGTCACCTTGAATTCTTCGCACCTCAGCGACAACAGCTTTTCGGGGGCGTTGAATGCCAACATCGCGGATTCCGATTCGTATACTTTGACCTTTGGCACGGAGTTCGTTTCCGGAGAACAAGCTCCAAACCTGTACGTCGAGATGGTGGCTACTCCGCAAAACGTGGGATTGCACGCGATCGGCGGAATTTTTAAAACCGGCGTACGCGCGCCGGGCGCGGCCAATTCTTGGACGGGGGATTTCAGCGACGATAAGGCAAACGCGCCCTCTGTTTACGACGGATACAATTATCTGATTACCGGCGTCGGCGAAGGGACGGTCACCTTGACGTGGGATAATACCCGCGTTGAATTGAGCGATTATTCTAAACAGATCCTTCTTTCCATTGAAGGGGCGACGCAAACGGGCAGCAGTGTAACCTTCCGCGTTGATTCCGACGTGGAAAGTCGTTACGACTTGCAGTTTTATAAGAGAAACGTCACTACCGAGACGTGGAGCGATATGCTTGCCACGGTGGTTACGTTCCGATTCGGAGCATAGGAGAGGGCTATGAGCAAACGGCTAAGATTTAAAACGAATTTGCTTTTTGCGGCGCTGGCGGTGTTCTTCTTTGCTATGCTTGTTTTTTCGACAACGTTTTCTTCGGGCGTGACTGCGTATGCGTCCGAGCCGGTGCAGATATACAATTTTTACAGCGTTTCGGAATTTACCGCCTACGCAAGAGCTTATGCGGCGGGCGACAAAAATCCGGAGGACGTTATTTATCTTACGTACAATGAAGGAAACGAGCTGACCGATGATCAATACGTCAGTTTGGGTACTTCAGACAGGCCCTTTGCCGGCACGATCTATATTCCGAGCGTCGGTATCGACACGTTTCGTTTGTTTAACTGTCCGCTTTTCGATTACGTATCGACCAAAGCCCGCATTATGTACAACGGGACGACGACAAACGCCTCTGTCAAAATCATTCGTGAGGCGGCAAACGAAATTCCTGCGGAAGGGGTGCTGACTTCGGGCGCGGCGTTTGCAAATCACGTAGTAAAAGGGGAGAGCGCGGCTTTTTGGAATGTGCAACTTCTTCCCTATGAAGGAGAGGGCTCGTCGGCAAGCAATTACGAGGGGTTGATCGGATCTATTGCAAACGAGGCATCGGTTACCGTCTCTTTGACAAATACCTCTTCTCTTCCCGTTGTAAGAGCGGGGGATGCAGGCTTGATTTGCGGCACGTTAGGAGAGGATGCCTCTCTTACGGTCGGGACAAGCGGTTCCGGCAATGCCGTCACCGTTACTTCGACAGGGAACAATGCCGGCGGGTTGGTCGGTACGATGCTTTCCGGCGCTGAGCTTACGCTTTCTTCCGCGAATAACACTCGGGTAAGTGAGGTCACGGGTAGCAAATATGCAGGCGGGTTGGTCGGCAGCGCGATCAATCCCGTCGTTACGCTTGGTACGGGTCTCGCTTCGTATGCGATCTCGTCTTCCGTTACGGGGGGAAGCGGCGCCGGCGGCGTTTTCGGATACTGCAAAACGCAAGCGGCGAGCGAGACTTTCGCGGCGAACAAATACGATTTGGCTAACGGCTTGGCGGTATCGTCGACAACTTGCGCCGGCGGCTTCTTCGGATTGTTGGACAGCGAATGCGAAGATCTTATCTTTGACGGATGCGCAACAAGCGGCAAGTCCTTTGCTTTTGCTCTTACTTCGACTTCGGCGCGCGGCGGCGTCGCGGGTAGGTATAAAACGAATGCGCTTACAAACAGCTTTGAGATTTCAAACGTTGATTTTTCGGTTACCGCCGCCGGATCCGGCGGACAGTCGGCAGGGATTATCGGACAGATTATAGACGGACCCGCATATCTTTCTCTTCATGATATCGAAGTAACGCAAAGAGGAAACGCTTTGTCGGGCGGGCTGATCGGCAATCTCGGTAACGGCGGATCTTTTGCCGACGTGAGGGACGTCGTCATAACCGGCGGATTTGATGCGGGACTTATCGGAAATATGCCGCAAGGCGTTTTGCGCATTCAAGGAGAAACGGATTTTTCTTCTTACAATCAGACTTCAGCCAATGCGGGATTGATCGTGAGAGATCGCGGGCGCGCTCTTATTTATGCGCTTGGAAACGGTTCGGACGCAGGTTGGACGGTTAAAAGAAACGTAAACAATGATATCGACGACGTTCGCGGGTGGGGCGAAGTCCTTCGCGCGGATGGAACGATTCTCCGAGAAAGTGATCTTGTCACCGTGGATGGCACGGCGCATACCGTTACTATAAACGCGGCGGCTCCCGCGATCGGGACGATTACGCAATTTGCTTTGACCGCTTTAAATATTCAATTGAATACGACGACGGCGTCCGGGGCATTGCGTTTTACTTCCGGTGACGCGAACAAGAGCGCCTCTCTTCTTTCGGGCACGATCGAGTTTATCGCGGATATTACGCTTGCGGGGACGGGCTTGACCGGTTTTACGAGAGATGACGGAGCAAATGACGTCTTTACGGGAACTCTTGACGGAAACTTGCATACCGTGACTCTTACCACGGGGGAAAAGTACGGACTGCAGGGCAACGGTTCCGCGCTTGCGTCAAATTCCACGCAGGGCGCCATCCATCGCCATTTTTACAACGGATTGTTTGCCAAAATCGGAGGCGGAGCGTCGATAAACGATCTCGCAATCGACGGTGATATCAAGATACAGCAAAGCGAAAGCGGAATGTTCGCGGGCGCTCTTGCGGCGTATGCAACGGGAGCGGTTTCGATCTCCGCGTTGACCGTTACGGTTGAGCTGGCTTATCGCACGACGACGGATTGTTTGATTACTTTCGGAGGCGCTATCGGTACGGCGGTAGGTTCAAACGTCGCCGTTTCCGCGTCGGATTCAAACGTTCATCCCATTGTTTCCGATTCGACGGAATCAAGGATCGGGGGCTCGAGTTTCGGCAGGATCGGGGGATTCCTCGGCAGTATGATGCTTGGCAGTACGGACTCTCCCTCGCAAAGCGTAATGATAGAGAATAGCCTTATCGGATTGACCTATACAGAATCCCCCAATACGTCGAGGGCGTCCGTTTTCGGCGGGGTGATCGCCGTGATCGGTAATTCCACTTACGTAAAGGATCGCAGGACGGTCGTTTTGGATACCGTTTCGCTTTCCGTTACGGCAACGGGTACTGCTTCAAACGGTATTTTCGGCGGGCTATTCGGGACAAATTGGCTTTCTTGCGACGTAACGGTGGATGGGGTGACGGTAAACGCTACGATCAGCGCAACGGGCGGCGTCACGCCTTTCGGCGGGCTTGTGCAGACGGCGACTGGCAGGTGGGATATTTCGGATATCACCTTAACAAGCGCATCTTACACGTTGCCGAATAACGGCTCGTCGTTCGGTTTTGTGGCAAACAAGACCCATACTGCGGAGCCGCTTACCTTAAACGGCAACACGATCTATCCCGAAAGCGCGCTCTACCTTGACGTGAACGACACCTCTTCGCATTACGATATCGGGGCGTTGACTTTTACGGGGAGTCCCACCTTTTCGGTCTATGACGAGTTGGTGGCAAGCAGCGTTGCTTTTGGAAGCAACGTGACGGCAAACGGGAATTCCGTTGTTTCCGTTACCACGAGCGGCAACGTGATCGATACGACGGGCACCGCTTACAACACCTATCTCAATAAAACCGCTTATGGCAGATCGTCGGGCGTTGTCAACGCCGGTACGCGGTATTACTACAATCTTGCCTATGCGCGGGCAAATCTTTCGATTGCCAAATACAAGTTTTTGGTTTGGTCGGTCAAGGAATACGCGCATGCTTCTCTTGCGGCTTGGTTTGCCGCCGAAGCTTCCTTTACGGGCAATTTGGATATGACGGGGGTTTCGTATTATCCGATCAACGTTTCGGGAACCGTTTCTTTTACGTCCGTCACAATAAAGTTGGATAATATTTTGACGGAATCATCCGTGCATTTTGCTTATCGTTACAACAACGGTTCGTTGCAGTCTTCCACTATGAGAAGCACGCGCGCAAATACCAATCAACACTATTTGATGCACACTTCCGTCTTTTTGAACGCCGTGGGGACAATCGTTGTAAACAACGGCACGTTGCAAGGAAACGTACCCGCCCTTTCCGATACTTCTTGCGGGTTCTTGGTCGCGGGGGTTTTGGGCGGTTCCGACGCGATCAAAGCTAAGTGCAACTTCTCGTCGTTGACTTTGGACGGCGTGTATATTTCAAACGGCAACGGACATTTTGTCGACACCGCCTACGCCCCTTTGATTATCAACAAAGTAGGGAAAAACACCACGATCGATTGGGCGGGCGCCGAGCAGACTTCCGCTTACGCTGCTTACGAGGCAAGCGGATATTTTGCCGCTTCGTCTTTGATCGGCGACGTGGGCGACGGCGCGGCGCGCGCAATTTATTTGACCTTCGGCGGATTGGCGCTTGACTCTCGTACTTCGCATATTTCCATCGACAACTTCGACACGGTGTACGGGACGGGAAGATCGGTTTTCAGTCGCGCAACGATTTTGAATTCCTTCCTTTATTTTGCGGAGAGTTCCGGCAGCTACAATTTTGAGATGGACGAGGATCGCACGGGGATAAGCACCGCGACGCACAGCGTTACTTACGGTAAAGAGATCACGTCTTCTTTGGAAAATGTGAATAAGCAAAAAAAATATTACGGCTCGGAATACTATGTCCACCCGACGCTGTATCAGTCGACGACGGAATATGATTTCTCTTTATCTTTCCATCCTTACGTTTATGTTCCGTACAACCTCGGGGAATATAAGCACGAGATTTCCGTCAACGTCACTTTCAGCAGTGTGATCGCGGGTTGCGGCAAATACGGCGATCCTTACGTGATCGACGACAACGACAAGCTTCCCATTCTGTCCGAGATCATCGCAGGCACCGACGTGGGCAATACGGTGCAACTGTATTTGCCGGATGATTTAACAAGTTACGATTATACGGGTACTTCTTACACCAAATATCTTTACAACTTCGGCATCACAAGTTTTGAGCCTTCCGACGGCGGTTCTCAGCAAGCCAACGCCAACGTACGCAGATATCTTGCGGGCGCTTATTACGTCATCACCAAGGACGTGACGTTGCCCGCTTCGTATACGGCGCTTGGGACGACGTCATCGGAGGAGTACGCCTTCCGCGGCGTGTTGATCGGTAGGGGAAACCCCATCGTAACCAATAAGTCGAGGAATCCTTTGATTTACTCTTCAAACGGATGCGTGGTCAAGGACCTTACGGTGGAAGTGGATGTGGACTACAACAGCAGCGACGTCATTGAACTTGCCGCACCGATGGGCAGTGACGTTTATTCTTACAGCGGCGGTATCCAGTCTTACGGCGCAGTCATTCAGCAAATCATGGGTGGCGACACGTTTATCGACAACGTACAAGTGACTTTTACAAACGTCACGTTTTCGGTTACGGCGTTGAATTCTTCGTATTATCCCACGTTGACCCCCGTCGGTGGATACGTGGGCGTTTTGGTCAACGGAGGATTGATCTTCCGCAATATGACAGGGTCCAACGTCGGGTTGACGGCGTCGGCGTACGACAAAGTCGCCCATAATGGATATCTTTACGTTAACGCCATCATCGGGCGCGTGATTGCCGGCTACGCTTTCAATGAAAATGAAGTTTATCATGCGACGGAGACGACCGTCACTCTTAAAAACGGTGAAAAGAATTATACGATTACGGATCTTGTTCTTCCATCCGCGGATTCCGATAAACTAAATGTAACGTACGCTTCCGGCAACACGTATGACATAGCAGTCCCCAACGGGCAAGCGTGGTACGTTTTGGGTGCGATCGTAAACAGCGGCGCGGCGTCGGCGTCGTATCACGTTTCCAACGTTAACGCATATCAAGCTCTTACGGATTATTGGTCCGCTTATCGCGCTCAAACGACGGCAAGGGCGGGCGCTACGTATGATGCCGTAGGCGTTGCCGGTTTTTCTTTCGATGAAGACTATACCGATTACGCCGTTTTCGACTCTTATACGGCGGACGGCGCCAAGATTCCCTATATCATCCGCGCATATACGGCAAAGTCCGGATCCGCGTATTTGGCTCGTTGCATTTCGGAAAACAGTGCCAAAACCAGAATTACGGTTACGAGTGATTGCGATGTCGCACAAGGGTTTCGAGGGGTAGGAAGTATTTATATTGATAGCCCATACGTTAGCCTTAATATGATGCGCCTTATCGGCGGAAACCGAACGATCACGCTGCATATGCGTTACGTTGAATACGATCACAAATCGGTTTCCGCGTATATCGCCACGCCGGCGACCGCAGGATTCGGGTTGTTTAATTATCTTAGGTTCAGCTCTCCGTCCGAAACGAATTCTCTTAACGGTTTGGTCCTTTCCGGTAGCGTTTATTACGATATGTACACCGTAGAAGGCTACCAAAGCAGGTATTTGTCCGCAAACTATTCGGGCGACAACTATGATGATGTCGCCAACATAAGGAATGAAACGATTGATAACGTCAACAGACCAACGATTCTGTCGGCAGGAGGATTGCTGGGATTTGTGAACGCGGCTTATTACATCAAGAACGTCACCTTTAACGGGTTGTCCGTGGAAGGGGCGAAATCCGCCGGCGGTTTAATCGGATTGGCTTACAGTAACAATAACAATGACGTTGCTCATTTGAAATTTGACGGAAATACGACAAATACGGGATATGTCAACGTTGTCGCGGGTTTGCACGCAGGCGGTTTGTTCGGTCAAATTTACAAAAGGAAAACCGAAATCATAGGTGCCGACGGCGGAACTGACGTTATCGTTAAAAACATTGAGATGAAAACCGACGTTCCCAATGAAAACAATATGGATTATTACGGCGACATCTACAACGGAGTCGGCGGGATCATAGGAAACTACTATAATCTTAACCAAGGAAACGATACAGAAACCATCCACGGGACGCGGACCAAGCAGACCAGGCGTCTTTATATAAGCAATATACGCGTAAAGAAAGGGACGGAGCCTGCGTTTGTAAAAGTGAGAAACGATTCTTCTACCGCTATGATGGCAAATTATGCAGGCGGGTTCATCGGGTCGTGCCATAACGTTATCCTGCATATTTACGATTGTTCTTTAGTCGGTGTAAACGTAAGGGCGAACACCGTCGGCGGATTGGTCGGCAGATTGACGCAAAACTATTTTATGACCGTGCGGAACGTCACGATAGACGGAAGCGACAAAACGGCATCATTGATCGGCACACGTTTTGCGGGAGGGGCCGTCGGATGGTTGACCGGACGTGACGGCTACTATTTCGGTTGCAACGGTTTGAAGGTAAAAGACTACGAAATCATCTCAACCTATACGGAAAACGATATATGTGCGTCCGGTGGCATTGTCGCGTTTGCGGAAGGAGACAATGTCGCCCTGAACAATCAGTACAGTTTCGTTTGCGATATCAACAATGCGACGGTTACGGGTTGTCTCATTAAAACAAATTACGCAAACGGAAGCAACTACTGCGGCACCGGCGGTTTTTTTGGCGCATCCAATTGCGGTCGCATTCCGGAAAACCAAAACAACGGCAACTACAAAAAAACAATGAACAACGAAAGTTTTAAATACAAGTTCAGCGGGTATGACTTGCTGCTTGAAAACACAACGCTTGTCCATTTGGATGGTGGCGTCGTCGATGATTCTACTTCTTCCACGAACCGTAAGATAGGATGTATCGTCGGCAATAACGCCGTAAGCAGCCCTTTAAAATTCGTCGGCGTAACG